>CAMDKB010000107.1 GCA_945901195.1 Rhizobium sp. Q54 | reverse complement strand
CATACTTGGTCAGGATTATGGCCAGCAAGGCGCTGCGCAACGTTTGGCGCGCAACATTTATACGAATTTGTTGAACAACCGGCGTGAAGAGATATTCCAGCACGGCCTGCACGAATTCGTGACCGAGTTCCTGGCAAGCAACAACCGTCTTGGCGGTGTGATTGCCGAACAATATCTGCTGACGTGAGAGATATATGCGTATCGCAATCCGGCACGAAATAAAATATTCATACGTAACACCGCCCAAGTCGATCATCCAGATTTTGCGGTTGACACCCCGTTCGCATGAGGGGCAGCACGTGATCCGATGGCGCATCGACTGTGACGCAGATTGCCGCCTGAAGGCGGGCGAAGATACTTTTGGCAACATTACACATGCATTCACAGTGACCCAGCCGGTAACAAGTCTCACCCTGGTCGTAGAAGGGGATGTGGAATCCTTTGATACAGCTGGCGTTGTCGCCCACGCGGTAGAGCGCTGGCCGCCGATGTTTTATTTGCGCGAAACGCCGCTGACCTGTGCGGATCAGGAAATACGTGAACTTGGCCAGAAAGCGGAGGGCAAGGATACGCTGGATCGTTTGCATAACCTTATGGGACGCATACATAGCCGCATGATTTTCGATGCCGATCCAACACATACGGGAACAACAGCAAGCCAGGCGCTCACGCTGGGGCGGGGTGTCTGTCAGGACTACGTCCATATTTTTGTTTCTGCAGCCCGGGCCGCGGGAATACCGGCGCGCTACGTCGGCGGGCATTTTCTGCGCGGCGATGGCGTCATCAAGCAGGAAGCGGGACACGCCTGGGCGGAGGCGTTTACCGGCGAACTTGGATGGGTCGGATTCGATCCGACAAACGGAATTTGCCCGGCGGAGTCACATGTGAGAATAGCCTGCGGCCTGGATTATCTGGATGCAGCACCCGTGCGTGGCGCGCGAACAGCGGGCGGCGGGGAGACGCTCAGCGTTGAAGTTGCGGTTTCACAGGCCTGCGCCCAACGCCAGAATTGAGAACTTATAATAGTTGCATCCCATACCTTCGACCATTTAAGAACGGCTCATCGGGGGTGACGCATGACATACTGCTGTGGAATTCTGGTGCAGGAAGGTCTCGTTATGATCGCGGACACCCGTACCAATGCCGGACTGGACAATATCTCGACCTTTCGCAAGTTGCATGTGTTTGAACAGCCGGGCAAGCGCGTGATGATGATCGCAACCGCCGGAAATCTGTCCATTACTCAAAATGTCGTTTCACTCGTGACTGAGGGTTTGGAAAACCCTGAAACAGGTGAGACAGAAACATTATCCAATGTGCCTTCGATGTTCGCCGCCGCGCAGCTTTTAGGGCGAGCCATACGCAAAGTGCGTGACACAGTTGGAGATAACCTTCAGTCCAGCCAGCTCAGTTTCGATGTCACAATGTTGTTTGGCGGCCAGATAGCCGGGCGCCGCCTGCGTCTCTTCATGATCTATGCTGCGGGTAATTTTATCGAGGCAACGGACGACACGCCCTATCTGCAGATTGGCGAGCACAAGTATGGCAAGCCGGTTCTGGACAGAGCTGTCACATTCAAGTCGGAAATTTTCGATGCGCTGAAACTTGGTCTGGTATCGATGGACTCCACGATGCGCTCAAATCTCAGCGTGGGGTTGCCGATCGATATGGGCATGCTGCGGCGGGATGAACTGTCACTTGAGATCAACAGCCGTATTGACAATACGGACGGCTATTTTCACGAATTGCGTGACAGGTGGTCTATCGCCCTGCGGCAAGCGCATCAGAATATTCCACCCCCGCCTTATGGACGGACCAGGTCCTAGATCCAATCGGGTGGACTCCGGGTACATTGAACAGCATCTGCTTTGATCGGTTGCCTTGACGCGATTGTTGGGAATGCTGAACACCAACGTTGATGGATCAAGCCGCATCATTGTATTATTTGATCTTGGGCACGTTGAACTTGCGCAGGATCTTGCCGGTTTCGTCACGTTCACGCGCCACATATTCGGTGAATTCCTTCACACCGGTCACGCGCGGTTCAAGTAGCCGGTCGATCAGAAAACTGGTGACATCAGGCTTGCTGATGGCTTCGCCGACTTGTTTGTTGACCTGTTCGAGAATGGCGGGCGGCGTGCCAGCGGGCGCAAACAGGCCAACCCACGTGGCCATAGGAAATCCGCCGAGGCCTGCTTCCTCATAAATGGGAACGTCTTGCAGTTTCGGGCTACGTGTTTTTGTATCCTGAACCATGATACGGCCCTTGGTGTCGCCGGGATTGTCGGCCCAGGAACCGAGTGCGCTATAGGTCATCTGGATTTCCCCGGAGGCAAGTGCGGCCAGCAATTCGTTGGCGCCCTTATAGGGTACTTCGACGATATCGGCGTTCCAGCGTTCGGCAACGTGATGGCGGAAAACGTTGGCGCTGCTGGCGGGCCCATAAGTACCGAAATTCATCGTACCGGGTTTAGCCAGAACCAGCGCCTTCAATTCGGCAACGGTCTTGATGTTGAGTTTTGGCGAAGCCACCATGCCGCCAATGAACATGCTTAGTATGATGATGGGGCTGAAATCCTTCTCTGCATTATAGGGCAGGTTCTCCACAAGGTGGGGATTGAAGGTCACCGTGGAGGTGGTGAAGATACATAGTGAATAACCGTCGGGCTTTGCGTGGCGGCAGGCTGCGGCAACGGGAATGAAGTTTGCGCCTGGCTTGTTATCCATGATCCATTGCTGTCCCATGACGGGTGACGCAGCCGCAGCGATGCGCCGCGCGACAATGTCGACAAATCCGCCAGCAGGCACGGGCACGAACACACGGATGGGCTTGTTGGGATAGGTCTGTGCAACGGCCGGGGCTGTGGTGAACGTTGCAAGGGTCAAGGCAGCGCTGAGCCATTTTGAAAGCATGATGTCCTCCTTGTTTACGCAGCGGCTGCGTTTCAATCTTTTATTGAATCTTGGGTATGTTGAACTTGTTCAGAAGCTTCCCTGTTTCCGTGCGTTCGCGGGCAACGTAATCAGTGAATTCCCTGGCGCTGCTGATGCGTGTCTCAATCAACTGGCTGACCAGATATTCGGCGACGTCTGGCTTGACGAGAGTCTCGGCGACCTGACGATTGACCTGTTCGATGATCGCATCGGGCACGCCGGCTGGTGCAAACATGCCAAGCCATGTGTGGATGGGGTATTCGCCCAGACCGGCTTCTTCGTATGTCGGCACATTCGGTATCTTCTGGCTGCGCTTCAGCGCATCGAGCGTGACGATACGGCCTTTGGAATCGTTGGGATTGTCGGCCCAATTGCCAAGGGCAGTCCATGTCATCTGGATTTCGCCCGATATCAGTGCGGCGACGAGTTCGTTGGCGCCCTTGTAGGGCACTTCGACAATGGGCGTATTCCAGCGTTCGGCGACATAATGGCGAAACACATTCGGACTCGTCGAAGGCCCATAAGTTCCAAAATTGAACGTGCCGGGCTTGGCGAGCACCATCGCCTTGAGTTCATCTATGTTTTTCACACCCAACTTGGGTGAGGCGACGAGGCCGCCGATCAACATGCCCAGATTGATGATGGGGCGGAAATCTTTGTCCGCGTCGTAAGGCAATTTTTCAATCAGATGTGGCGCGAACGTCAGCGTTGAAGTGCTGAACACACAGAGCGTATAGCCATCGGGCTTTGCGTGGCGGCAGGTCTCCGCCGCGGCAATGAAATTGGCGCCGGGTTTGTTTTCAATGATCCAGTTCTGGCCCATCACCACTTGCGCTCCAGCGGCAATGCGGCGCGTGACGATGTCGGTAAGCGCGGCGGGCGGCACGGGCACGATGACCCGGATGGGCCTTGTGGGATAGTTCTGCGCGCATACAGGCGAAGCCGCCACAAGGGCAGTGGCCAGGGCAGCGGCGAGTGATGTGTTGAGCATAAGATTTCTCACCTTGTTAGAACCAGTTTTCACGATGCAGCCGTCCGCCATCGACGGTGACGACTTCTGCGGAGACCCAGCTGGCGCGATCAGACGCCATGAAGACGACGACGTTGGCGACTTCCTCCGGCATCGCGGCGCGATTGAGAGGTTGATCCTTGCTGAGGCCATCGCGCCAGTTTGCGTCAGTGCCGGTCTTGTCGCGGGCGCGCTGCTTGTGCAGATTTTGCCAGCGTTCAGTTTCCACCGCGCCCGGACTGACGGCTACAATGCGGATGCCATCATCGATGCTGCGTCCGCCCATGGCTTTGGTGAGGCCATATAGTGCGATGTTGGCAGGCGTGCCGCAAGCATAACGCCACTGCGCCTTCTCGCCACCCGTGCCCACCACATTGATGATGGCCTTGGGGGGCTTGCCCTTCATCCGCGCATACATGGCGCGGGACATGTTGATGTAACCGAAGACCTTCAAATCCCAGGCCGCGCGCCAGCGTTCTTCATCAACCTCGAAAATATCGCCTATGGGGATAGCGCCAGCGTTATTGACCAGAATGTCGGTGTCCGCATAAGCGGCCACGAGCTCTTCGGCTGCACCGCGTTTGCTGAGGTCGATCGAGCGGCCTTCAATTGTGCCGGGGCCAGAGCCTTTCAGGGATGCGACGGCTTCTTCAATTTTCCTGGGGTCCCGCGCGGCGATGGTGACGTGGCAGCCCTCAGTGAGGAAGCCGCGCGCGACGGCGAGGCCGATGCCTTGCGATCCTCCGGTGATGAGGACGTGGCGTCCGGCAAGCCCGAGATCCATGGCATTTCTCCCAGCGTAGTTTTTTCCCGATTAAGGGCATGCTACACATTTTTCCGGAGGACACCATGGCCGATACAACGCAAGATCCGAAACGCCTGATTGGCACCTGGAAACAGATGGCCGGTTACGTACGCGATGCAGATGGTGGGCAGGAACGTTCCAATCTGAGCAAGGCCCCCAATGGCTTCATGAGTTTCATGGCCGACGGGCGCATGGTGAATTTGACCGTCGATTCCAGCCGCCAGGCCGCCGAGCACAATCCTCCAACCGAGGCGGAGGCTGCCCATCTTCACCGCACGCTGATCGGTTACGCGGGGACGTGGCGGATTGATGGCAATCAGGTGTTCTACAATCTGGATGTAAGCTGGAACCAGTCGTGGACCGGCACTGAGCAAATGCGCTACTGGCGGCTGGAAGGGGCGGATACGTTGCATGTTTCAACGGCCGAAATGATGAACCCGCTGACGGGGAAGATGAGCATCTTCCGCCTGGTGTTCGAGCGAGTAAACCCTGTGGCCAGCTCTTGACACCCGGCTCCCTTTCTTCGCACAACAAATCCAACAAATCATTCCAGACCGGGAGGACATCATGACCGATATTGCAGCCTTGAAACAGGAACTGGTGACCGCCAATCGCATTCTGGCCAAAGAGAATGTGCTGGATTCCTTTGGCCACATCACTGTGCGCCATCCCGACAAGCCCAACCATTTTTTCATGTCCCGCGCCCGTGCGCCGGAAGTTCTGGTGGAGAGCGATATCCTGGAAATGACGCTGGAAGGCGTCGTGGTCGGGCCGGAACCTTCGCCCGGCAAGCCTTATTCCGAGCGCTTCATTCACGGCGCGATCTTCGAGGCGCGCCCGGACGTCATGTCGGTCGTGCATAACCATTCGCCTAGCGTTATTCCGTTCAGCGTCACCGGTCGCAAGATGAAGCCAATCATGCATATGTGCGCGCCGATCGGGAACGACATTCCAACATGGGATATTCGCACGAAATTTGGCGACACCAATTTGCTGGTGACGAACATGGATATGGCGCGCGATCTCGCCAAAATGCTAGGTCCGCGCACTGTGTCCTTGATGCGCGGTCATGGCAGTGTTGTTGCTGGCAGGTCGATCCGTGACGTTGTGTTCACTTCGATCTATATGGAAAAGAATGCGGACATGCTCATCAAGTCGCTGACCATTGGCGATGAAGTGATGTATCTCAGTGATGGCGAAGTCGCCGCCAATGCCGGCGCGCGCGCAGGTTTCACGCTGGAGCGTGGCTGGGAGAACTGGTGCAACAAGGTCTCGCGCCCGTATATCGCTCTGGAATGGGATATGGGTCCGGGTTTCTCCAAGACCGATAAGTGATACAAAACGGCTCAAGTCTTGATCACCGCAGGTTGGTAAAGCGCGTTAGCGCGTTAGCGCGATTAGGGAGTGCAGGCATGGCGGCGGAGAAATCCAGGGAAGAGATGACTGCCAATATGTATGGCAAGAAGTTGTGGGTCTGCATTACCCGTGCGGCCAAGCCGCGCGAAGAAATCATGAAGCATATCGAGCCGCATCTGCGTCATCAGATACGGCTCGAAAAAGAAGGCATCATGTTTGGCGCGGGACCGCTGACGGCGGCGGGTTCTGAGCCTGGTGGGCTGGGCCTTATTGTCATCCGCGCAGAAAACGAAGCGGAAGCACGGCGGATTTTCGACGCCGATCCGCTGCACGCTTCGGGTGCGCGCACTTACGAATTCTATCAATGGACGATGAACGAAGGGCGGATCAATATTTCAATTGATCTGTCTGACAAGACTTACAGGCTGGACTGAAGGCGCGTTCAGGAAAGCAGCCGCGATGCTTCATGATACTGTTTGATGCCGATGGCGGCGCAGCCTGCGGTCGTCTGCTTCCAGTTGATGGCGCCGTTCGAGAGGAAATCGCGGGTCACGAATTTTGTGCAATTGGAATTATTGCTGTTGCCGTTGCCCGACATCGAGAAGGAGGCGTTCGGAAAATAAACCACGCCATCGACATAGAAGCTGGCAGCAGGTCCCCAGCTTGTATTTATGTTGGTTGTAAGGTCAGGGTCCTGATATATCCCGATACCCTGCCAGGGGTTGGATGCGCTCTGCGATGGCGACAGCCTCAAGGTTGCAGCCATTCCCTTGCCCTGGGGAAAATCGATAAAGTGGTCCTTGGTTGTATCGGTGGCAGTCAGCACCATGGTTGTTCGCGTCAGGCTGACATCAGCACTATTGGCAAGTGTAAATGAGCCATTTTCAATTACCAGAATACTGTCCGCGCTGGATGAACCCAGCAGCGCTCCAGTGCCCTTCACAGTGACGTTGCCACATAGATGGTATTCGGTAATGCCTTGTGCGTTGACAATAGTCTTGAGCTGGAGCGCGCTGGGCAATGTGCCGACATTCCAGGTGATGCTTCCGCTCATAGTGCTGCATTGCTTTTGAATATTGCTCTTCAATGCGGCGTGAATATCCGGTACGGGAAGGCTGTTGGTTTGCGGATTGTTGCACCCCGTCACTGATCCAACAGCGATTGACATAATGGCGTCGCCGTCATTGCCGTTGCACTTCATGCTGGCGTTTGAGCGCAATGTGCAACTGGTGAGATCCAGTTTAGGTCCGCCGTTCACCGTGAGAGCATCAGTCCCGACGGTGAGACCACCAGCCAAAGTAAGAATACAGGATGTATCTTCCACGGGCTTGGAGGCGGTGGCTCTGGCCGCGATATTGACAGTCAGTTTGCCTACGACCTTCAAGATCGTCGTGGGCATCGTGACTGTTACACTTCCTGTAAGGGAACCATCGGCATTGTTTGTAAAGGTTGGCGTGCCCGTTTCGCCGGCCCTGTACTGGATTTGCGAAGCAAATAGAGATTGCGCATAAGAATTTTGCCGACTGGAATCCAGCTGAACTGCTGAAAGGACAGCGGCGTCGATCGCTGTCTGTGCTCTGGTAGAAAGTCTCAGCGCTTCAGTCATATCGAATGCAGCGCCGGCGCCGATACTTACCGGGATCATCGACAGCGTGAATACAAGGGACGTTGCGCCGTGCCGGTCGCGAAGAAAGCGACAAAACAAGTTCCCGAGAATCATTTTCAGAGTCCTATCTGCAGGATTTCTCTGACTTTACACGCAATGAATTGCCTTAAGGTAAGGTGGATGATTAGACATTGAGTTTAGTGATTAGGAAATCGATAACCCTGTGTTTCCCAAGCCCGCCCGATGGGAAATTGTGCCAGGTCTATCTGCGGACGCGCTGAGTGCGGGCCATGAATTCAGTTCACCTTGAATCCCGTAGCCTTGACGATACGTTCCCAGCGTGCAGCTCCAGCCTTTATCTCCTTGCTAAAAGTTGCCGTATCCATTCCTGAGGGCTCCAGCCCCTGGGCACGAAGCAGTTCCTGCACTTTAGGGTCAGCGTGTGCGCTGCGTGCTGCAGAGACATGCGCTTCAAGAACGTCCATTGGTGTTTCCTTGCGAACGAACAAACCAAACCAGACTGACGCAGTGAAATCGGGATAGCCGAGTTCGGCGAATGTTGGAACATCTGGCAGCATGAAGTTGCGTTTGTCGCCCGTTGTTGCAATGGCGCGCAGGGCGCCGTTATCGATGTGCGGCTTGCAATTGGGAATTTGCCCGAAGCCGAACTGCGCGTGCCCGGCAACAAGATCATTAGTCTGTGGCGCCGAGCCACGATAGGGCAGATGGCCCATATCGAGGCCGAATTTATCATTCATCTGTTCGCCCAGAAAGTGCGACGGCGTGCCGGGTGTGTATGAAGCATACGAGAGCTTGCCGGGATTTTTCTTCACCCAGGCGACGAATTCCTGCAGTGTCCTGGCAGGCACCGATGGGTGCACAACAAAGACCAGTGGCGCATCAATGCCCTTCATGATTGGTGTGAAATCATCGACCGCCCAGCGCAGGCCGGAGAAAACGAGAGGATTGATCTCGGTCATCGACATGGTGCCGACCCAGATTGTCGCGCCATCGGCAGGCTGATCTTTCACAAATTGCGTGGCGATTGTGCCACCAGCGCCGGGCTTGGCTTCTATGACGATTGTTCGTCCCAGAGTGCGTCCCATATGTTCTGCGATGACCTGGGTATAAACGGATATCGCTCCGCCCGCAGCTGCGCCAACAATGAAACGCAGTGTGTTGGGCTGACCAAAAACATTGTTCGGAAATGCGCCTGCCGCAAGGGTTATTCCAACACCGGACAGCCATGTCCGGCGTGTGAGCAGGCTGGACGATTTCTGGTGATGTGTCATCTTGCACTCCCTCCGTTGGCGCAGACTTCCTGAGTCTTTGTCTTTCAAGCAGGCCGACTAATATTCAAGCTTGCCATTTTTAAAAACCGGCTTACTCTACCTTGACATAAAAATTTCATAAGATCACTAGCCTTGTGGGAGGCGAATGTGACTAAACGAATTATTGTCCTTTCGGATGGAACGGGAAATGCTGCCGCCAATTTGTGGCGAACCAATGTCTGGCGCGTGTTTGATGCGCTTGATCTGACCGATGCAGAACAGGTGGCTGCTTACGACGATGGTGTCGGCACATCATCATTCAAGCCGCTGGCCTTGCTGGGTGGAGCGTTCGGCTGGGGACTGAAGCGCAACGTCCTAAATCTCTATAAATACGTCTGTAGGAATTACAGTACTGACGCGGATATCTATTGCTTTGGGTTCAGTCGTGGTGCTTTCACGATCCGTGTGTTGAATGGATTGATCCTCCATCAAGGTCTGGTGGACGCAAAGTCTGAAAGTGAATTGAACCGGTTTGCCAAAGCCGCCTACCGCAATTATCGCGCAGCGAAATTCAAATCATTGTGGCAAATCGAACGACCCTTTCGCGCAATGCGAAATATCCTGACGGATATCTACAATGATATTCGCAAACGTCCCCGTTACGAACGCGACGAGAACATTCAGGTTGAAAACATACGCTTCGTCGGATTGTGGGACACAGTGGCGGCCTATGGCCTGCCGATTGACGAGATGACCCGAGGCATCAGCCGCTATCTCTGGCCTTTGGAATTGCCTGATCGGGTCTTGAGTACGCGGGTGCAGCGCGCCTGTCATGCGATTGCACTCGACGATGAACGAACGACCTTCCATCCCATTCTCTGGACGGAGGAACATGAAACCGACGCAGCAAAGAATGCCGTAACAACGAGCGAGGAGCGAATTTCGCAGATATGGTTCGCCGGCGTTCACACAAATGTCGGAGGCGGATATCCCGATGAAAGGCTGGCTTTCATCTCGCTTTACTGGATCATGAAGGAAGCCGCGCTGTGCGGTCTCAAATTCAAGAACGGTTTAGATTCAAATCCGCACGGTGAGCCGGAGGCGATGCGGCATGTGAAATTGGGACGCGACAAGGATGGGCGGCTCTATGATTCACGCAAGGGCCTTGGCGGTTATTATCGCTATGGTCCGCGCAGGCTTGACGAGCTCTGTAACCCCGGATTGCCGGAGGAGGATCCAGATCACGTCAAGATCGATCTGCCCAAGATCCATGTGAGCGCGCTGCAACGGATCCGTGGCGACAATGTCTATGGTCCGACTGGAATCGGCAAACAATATGCGGTTGTCGATGGGGAGAATAACCGCATCTTTCGTGGCAGCGACAACAAGATTGAATCACCTGTACAAGCGGCCAATCGCGCTGTCGCGCAAGAGCGCGTGTTCGATCTTATATGGAAGCGCAGGGTGATTTATTTTCTCACGCTTGCCGCCTCGTTTCATCTCGTGTTGTTTCCGTTGACCTGGCAGACGGTGAGAACTGGGGAATTCGACACCAAGATCCGCCTTGTTTCCGAAACGCTGCGGTTTGCGGGTTCATTTCTACCGGGTATGTTTGCATTCTGGATCAATGCAATTGCCGCCAGCCCCTGGACGTTTCTGATCGCCGCTACGTTCGTCGCTGGGTTCATGATCTGGAGCGCGGTGGTGGCTGGTGGGATCACGGATACCATGCGGCGGATATGGCTTGATGGCGGGACGGCAGCGCCTGCGCCCTCCGGGGCCGTGTATCGGCTTCGCACGAATTCGCTCTACCGCCGTTTCATTCGCGCGATGAAGCGCAAGGTTATCCCTGTCGTTTCGGTGGTTGGCATAATTTACGTGGGCGCAGCGTTCTATAGTCATCTGGCGGTCAACATCGCTGATTCTGCCAGCGCCTTCTGTCATGAAGCGAAAGGCAAGAGCTTGCTGGACGTGCCAGTTGCTGGCTAGATCAGCGCAGCGGAAATGTTTTCGACAAAAAAAATGTGCTGGGCGAGCGGTATAAAGGTTGAGCCAGGTGTGAGGTATTCGTTCAGGATCGAGCGCGGTGAGCGCTGGATGGACAAGAGTATTCCAGCCGATCTCGGGGGCTTTGACGTCTCGGAGGTTCCGGGTTTTTGGTCGCGCATTACGATGACGGTGTTTGTACCGTTCCGCCGCGTCATCATGCGCCCGTGGTTCCTGCCGATCCTGTGTGTGGGCGGCTCGGGCGCCGACGAATATTTCGTTGATCCGCCGGGCCGGGTTGCTTCGCCCGATATCGATGTACGCACGTCCGGCGTGTTTCGCGCCCGCCGCGAGGGCGAGTTGTTTGTGTATGTGAACGATGCGGCGCTGGCGGTCCCGGGCCTGCAGAAAGTTTTCTATAATACCATCTCCCTTGATGCGTGACTCGTTCTGGCTATCCAAATCAGTCGGTGTCTGATTCATTCGTGGCGAACGAGGAGGTTCGTCATGTCTTTGCCTATTCCCCTGCGCGCGGATTTCGACGCGAAAACGCTTCGGAGTTTGGC
>CAMDKB010000106.1 GCA_945901195.1 Rhizobium sp. Q54 | reverse complement strand
CACAATTCTTCAAGAATTTGACCATGAAGGGCAGCCTGCTTATTTTGTTCATCACAGCGGGCGGAAAATACTCTGTCGACTGGCTGTTACGGAAAAAATCCTGATCTGGTCTTCGCTGCGGGCAAGGGCTTGCGGGCGCTCTGTCGCCCCGCAAGCTCCCGCCGCAGACGTAGGCCGCCTGTGGCCTGTAAGTTAGCCGTTCAGGTCAGTTCCACTTTCAGCGGGTTGTAGGAATACAGCCACTTGTTCCGGTCTGCGCCTTCGTCACGTTTGGCGAAGGCGGCGCGGAATTCCTCGACCGTATGCAGGTGGAAAAGGGTTCGGTTCCCGGCCGATTGCTCGACGATTTTCTGCGTCCGGCCCATGCGGTTGCGCTCATACAGGGCAATCGCCTCGGGAATATTGGCGCGCATGGCGAGCGCCCGCGTCAGCACCGCGCCATCTTCAATCGCCATGACCGCGCCCTGTGCAAGATAGGGCAGGGTGGGATGAGCCGAATCGCCCAGAATGGTGACACTCTGCGTGCTCCATTTGGGGATATGAGGGCGGCCATGCAGCGACCAGCGATAGCAGGCATCGCGGTCAGCAGCGTCGATCACCGTTTGCACCATTTCGTGCCAGCCGACAAAATCGGCTTTCAGTGTTTCCCATGGAAATTTCGCCGTCCAGGATTCTTCCTGCACGTCTTTGGTTTCAACGAGGCCTACAAAGTTCAGGAGCTTTCCGGCGCGCAGATAATACATCACCACATGCTTGCCCGGCCCCATGATGACTGACATCACAGGCTCCATGAAGTTCTTTGGCAGCTTTTCAATGGGGATCGTCAGCCGCCAGGCCGCGTCGCCCGTGTAGGTTGCTGGAACTGCGCCGCCGATCTGATGGCGGACAACCGACTTCAGCCCATCGGCACCAACGAGCATGTCGCCGCTCGCGGAAGCCCCATTGTCGAAATGGAGGGTTACGCCTTTGTCCGTTTCGACAAAGTGGGTGGCCCGGTGGTTGAGCTTGATCGCGTCGCTCTTCAGTGACAGCACCTTGTTTGCGAGAATTTCATGTAAATCGGCCCTGTGAATCTGCACATAAGGCGCGCCGTGCATTTTCTCGTGTTCCTCGGCGAGCGCGAAACGCTGGATTTCCTCGCCGCTATTGTAGAGGCGGAAGACATAGGCGCCGGGTTTGACGCCAACTGATTCAATGGCCGGACCCAGGCCAAGCTTTTTCAGCACGTGCATGGCGTTGGCGCTCATCTGAATGCCAGCGCCCACCTCCCCCAATTGCGGCGCTTGCTCGTAGATGGTGACGTCGTGGCCCGCTTCCAGCAAATTGGCCGCCGCCGCCAGACCACCAAGTCCCGCGCCCGCCATGATAATTCTATTGCCCACGATGAAACTCCTGTTTCCTGTTCTGTTTGCTTTTCAGGCGACGCTGCCCGTTCAAAATTGACCTTCGTCAAACCTTGTGCTGTTCCAGCGCCGCCAACGCCTCATCCGCTGTCATCACGTCGCCGAACTGCTGGATAAATGTTTCCAGTGTCGCAAGATGCTCCTCGTCCGACAGCGCGGCGCAACAATCGGACAGGATAACCGTGCGGAAATCCAGCATCATCGCGTCGCGTGCGGTGGCTTCGCAGCAGACATTGGTTTTCGTCCCCGCGATCAGCAGCGTGTCGATGCCCTGATTGCGCAGCACGCGCTCAAGGGTAGAGGAACCGGTAATCAACGCGCTGTAACGGTTCTTGACGACAGTGATGTCGTTATTCCCCTGTTCCAGTCCTTCCCAGACTTTTTGCCGCCCCGGCGAAAGGCTCTCGATGGTGCGCAGGCGAACCTCGTCGCTGACCACATGGTTGAAGAACAGCTCCCAGTCACTGCGGCCGTTACGGTGTGTATTGGCATGCAAGACCCAGATGACCGGCACGCCCAGGGGCCGAAGCTTTTGCGTCAGCACATTGATGGCCGGACCAATCTCTCGCGAGCCCGCGACTTCCGCCGGGGAGTCCGGCGCGCAAAACGTCTCCTGCATGTCGATGACGACCAGGGCGGTACTGGCAGGGTTCAGACGATCGAACCAGTGCAGTTTTCCACGTCGCGCCAGAACGCGGTCGACGATGTGTTGTCGGATCGAAACATTATGCAACGGCTTGCCCTTCGATGCGTTCGCCGGGATCCTTCCGGAAGTCGGGAAGTGGATTGATAGCTTTGCCCATGGCAAGTTCGACTTGATGGGCATCAACAGTCAAAGCATGTGCGGGCAAAACAGTCATCCGACCCAGATATACTTCAACAACTTCGACATTCAAATCCACAAGCGCGAACGCAAAATGTTTGCCACTTTCCGCAGGAAACTGCCTGGCGTCACCAAATGCGCGGCGGCGTTGAAAAGCGCACGCGGGCGATCAGTGTGGACGATGCGCAAACATTGGCAACCTCATTTTCCCCAGTTTCGGCTGGGGACTGGATTTCTGCTCCGGGCGTTGCATCATTTTTTGTCCAAAGACATTACGCATGGCCTTCCTGCTGGCACTCAGCGGCTCCAGCCGCTATGAGAAACGAACACGAAAGCATGCCAAGGAAGCGCCTATGACTCTCCCAGCCGATCATTCAGACCGCCTCGCCATCCGCCAGCTAATCGACAATTGGGTGCTTTGGCGCGATTCCGGGTTCTGGGAGCGGTTTCGCGACGTCTGGTGGCCGGAAGGCAAGATGATGGCGACCTGGACTCAGGGCACTGGCGACGAGTTCATCGCAATGAACAAGATTGCCTGGGAAAAGACGGTGACGATCCTGCATTTTCAGGGCGCCCATTTCGCCGACATCACAGGCAATCGCGCTGTCGCCCAGACCAAAATGTATATATCCCAGCGTGCGCCGGTTGAGGGTGTTCTGGTCGACGTGGTCTGCACCGGCCGCTTTTACGATTTCCTCGAAAAGCGAGGCGACAAATGGGGCTTTTGCCTGCGTCAGCCCATCTATGAGAAGGACCGCATGGACCCGGTCAATCTGGGTGAAATTCCAAAGCTTGATCGCGCCCTGCTGGACAGTTTTCCGGAGGGCTATTGCCATCTGGCCTACCTGCAATCGCGCATAGGCTTTGATGTAAAGAAAAATATGCCAGGGCTGAAGGGCGAGCGCGTTGCGCAGCTCTATGCCGCCGGCGAAAAATGGCTGAAGGGCGAGCCGCTCGCCTGGGGCCACGATTAGGGTTTTTCATCCCGGCCCTCGCCCGCAGCAGAGCCGGGATCGCAAGTTCCAACACTATGATTGCGGATAAATACGTCGCATTTTCCAGGCTGAAACCCGCTAAAAACCAGCAACCTTGTTAAACCCCGGAGTATCCTGATGGCCCCGCGCGAACTCGACGAACATAACATCACCGAAGCCGTAATCGAGCGCTTTGCCAATGCCCCCGATCCCCGCGTGAAAGCAGTTTGCACTTCGCTGGTGAAGTATCTGCATGACTTCGTGCGCGAAGTACGCCCCACCGAGGAAGAATGGGGCTTTGCGATAGATTTTCTCACCCGCACGGGAAAGATTTGTGACGGCAACCGCCAGGAGTTTATCCTGCTCTCTGATACCCTGGGCGTTTCAACTCTGGTCGATTCCATCAACTTTCCAGTGCAGCCCGGCGTCACCAAATCAACAGTGCTCGGCCCGTTCTGGACGCAGGAAATGCCCGACCAGAAGCTCGGCGACGATATTCACGGCAAAATGAAGGGCGAGCCCTGCTATGTCTTCGGGTCTTTGAAATCGTCCAACGGAACACCGCTTGCCAACGCGCAATTCGACGTTTGGCATTCAGATGACGACGGCTTTTATGACGTACAGCAGATGGAGAAGATGGGTGGCCCCGCGGGCCGCGGCCGTTTCCACACAGACAAGGATGGCAAGTTCTGGTTCTGGACGATCAAGCCGACCTGCTATCCTGTGCCGACGGACGGCCCAGTCGGCGAAATGCTGCGCGGGCAGGGGCGCCATCCTATGCGCCCGGCGCATCTTCACTTCATTTTCTACGCGGATGGCCACCGCAAGCTCGTCACCCACATTTTCGATCCGACGGACAAGTACATTGATGGCGATGCGGTGTTCGGCGTGAAAGAATCCCTGATTCGCGAATACAAGGAGCACGCGCCTGGCGCCGCCCCCGACGGCAAGAAAATGGATGTGCCCTATGCCACCATCAACTACGATTTCGTAATGGCCAAAGAGGGTTGATGAAATCGCTTCTTCTGGCCGCATTGGCACTGCCTATATGCCAGGTTCCAGCTGCCGCCGTAACTCTCATTGATCGAGGCAATGGCCAGGCTGAACTGCGCGGGGCTTTCGATACAGGCGATGAAGTACTTTTCGGACAGTTCCTGGCGCAGCCGCGGGCCCACAAGATTCGGGTTCTCTGGCTGCATTCGCATGGGGGTCGCACCTCTGCAGGCACTGAAATAGGGAAAATATTGCGGCGCGCGGGATTGACGACTGCGGTCGACGCCAACGCCGCCTATTGCGACAGCGCCTGCACACTGGTTTTCGAAGCGGGCCTGCGCCGTCATTATGTCAATGGCAATGCCGTACTGGAAGGAGATGCCTCGCTTACGGGCCTCGGCTTCCACGGTTCATTCCTGCGTGGCAACGCGATCAATCCGGCCATGCGCAGCGAAAAGGGTACGCAGGACATGGCGAGCCATTATCGCGCCATGGGCGTGCCCGGCGCCATAGAACTCATGCGCAAGGCTGCAATCTCGACGCTTTACCGTCCCAATGGAGCCACTGCGCTCCGCTTGCGAATAGCCACGAGCCTGTCGGTCCCCTGAGCGGGAACGGATATTCAGACACAAAAAATCCCGGGCACCCTCAGATGGCCCGGGATGATTTTTAGCGCGTTGCCTTACTCAGCGGCGGCGCGGTTCTTGGCCATGATATCTTCGCACTTGGCGTTACGCTCTTCAATCATGGCGCCTGACATGGAATGACGCAGCCAATCTTTCGGCACAGTCTTGTTGCCGGCCCAGGCGCAGGGCGAGAGGGGCTGGCTCTGCCAATATTCGCCCTGATGTGATTCGTAGTTATCATCGACCTGATCGACTTCCGTCGTGTATTCGATCGTGAACCCGTTGGGATCGACGAAATAGGCGAAAATGTTACGGCCCGGGCCAGCATGCTTGCCGATGCCCCAACCCACTTCCTGATCGGCCATCCGCATGCGTCCAACGCCGGCCATCAGACCATTGAAATCATGCATTTCGAAAGCTGCATGGTTCAGGCATGGGCCATTGGCCTTGGCAAAAGCGATGGAGTGATGGTTTGCCGAGCAGCGGATGAAATTCATGAAGCCGTTGCAATCGGAGAATTTGAAGCCCAGCACGTCGAAGAAGAATTTCATCTGAGCATCTGAATCGACAGCATTCAGCACCACGTGGTTGAGCACTGTGGGGCGCGAATTGTCGGCAATGACACCAGAATGCTGAGCGACATTGTTGGCAATCCGCAGCAATTGCCCTTCGGGCGTGCGCACTTCAAATCCATAGCCACCGCCCATTTCCTTGGCGAGCTCATGGGGAGCCGAAACCACGTCGCAGGCATTCGCCTTGGCCTTGGCGTGCAGGCTATCGACTGCATAACGGTCAGGCGCTGAAAAATTGACGGCCACAAGTCCGGCGCGCGGCTGTTCGTGCAGGGTCAGGATGTGGTGCTCCTTGCCCGAAGCGCGCATGTAGAGGGTGCTGCCGTTGCGCGAAACTTCTTCCAGCGCCCAAGCCTTTTTGTAGAATTCGGCGCTCTCGTTGAGATCGTAAACGCCGAACTCAATGCCGCGCAATCCTGTCACTCGTGCGTCTGCCATGATGGTCTCCTCGAATTGAAACACTCCGGCCCCCCGGTTGCCGTCGATAATATGCCAAGATGCGCCGGAAGCCAAGAAAATGGGGTGGTGTCCGATCGCTTATTTCCCACCCGCCGTCAGTTGCTGGGCCGCTGTTGCCGCAAACCACGGATCCAGCGCTTCTTGCACCGTGATATTTCCCTTGATGAGGTCAGCAGCCTTGAAGATCGCGAAGTCCTCCTCTAGCGAGTCGACATTCACCTTCCCGTCATCGTCCGAATAGCTCAGCACGAGGGTGCGGATGAAATCCTTGTCTTTCATTGGTGTATTCTGCGCGACCAGATTTACAAACTCGTCCGCATCCTTGCCGCCAATACGACCATCCACAATTGAAGCATTCATCGCCCGGACCCCGCGCAGATAGGCCCGCATGAAACGCAGCGCCAGATCCCTGCGCTGTTCACGAAAACGGTCCGAGTAGATCATGACCGAAATTTGGTGCCCCGGAAAAATCTGATCGTCCGTCATGAACCGAACAGCATAGCCGCGCTGCACGGCGAGCGTGGAGAATGGTTCGGTCGGAAAAGCCACGTCGGCAGCGCCTGTCTGCAACGCGGCAATCTGTTGCGGAAAGCCCAGATAGACCCGATCGATATCCGTTTCTTTCAGCCCGGTCATTTTATACAGACGATTGAGCGTGCCCATGGCCGAGGAGCCGGGGGCCGCGCTGGCAACTTTCAACCCCTTGAGATCAGCAAGCGTCTTGAAGCGCCCGCTGTCGATGAGGGCCTTGCGCACCATCAGGCTCTGGCTGTAGCGCCCCGGCGGAGTGCCTGATTTGTCGGCGACAATGCGGATGCCGATATTGCGCGCAATCGCGTTATAAAGCCCGGCCGCAGCGCCGCCAGCGGCAGCATCGATGTCGCCTGACGCCAGGGGCGCAATCATTCGTGCGGCGCTGTCGAAATTGACGAATTTCACATCAAGATTTTCCTCGCGAAAATAGCCGCGGGCTTCGCCAATATAGAATGGGAGGTCTGTGACAGAGGCGGTGGTGCCCATCGTGACAATGTCAGCAGCCCCCACCGGAAGCGCTGAAGCGGTAAGAAAGAGCCCGAGCAACGAGGCACGCAAGCTGCGATGGAAATTCATTTTCGCCTCCCACTATATCGCTTTTCAGGAAGTGTCCTCCGTTTCGGGTTTCAACGCAACACCGCCAAAACATTACTTTCCCTCAAGCAATTCGTTTGTCTGCGCCACGATATTCGGCGGCGTGGCGATGATGCCGGAAATATAAGCGGCAAGATCATCGCCAGACATAGGCTCGATATCCGCCCCGCGCTTTTCTGCATCCGCCCGGAATGCTGGATCGCCAAACATGGAAACAAACGACTTGCGCAAGATATTGAGAGCTTCGGACGCCATGTCCGGCGGCCCGGCAAAGGCTCGGCCGATTGTGGAAATGGCGACCATGAATTTTAGGATGGCTCGCGCTTCGGGGGTCTGCGCCAGTTCAACGACATGGGGAACGTCGGGCAGCGCAGCGTGACGGAAGTCAGAATACTGGACAACGACTTTAACTGTTCCAGCGGTCAGCCACGGCTTGAGTTGATCATTGAACAAGGTCGCAGGTGAAATCGCAGCCTGAACCTCGCCCCGCTCCATTGCTATCCGCACATCGTTTCCGCCGGGATAACCCCCAATGACCTTCCACTTTGCGCCCAGCAGCGCATTCATCGCACGCGGCAGATCACTATGGACGCCGCCCGAGCCGACAGCGCCACTGAGGACCTCCCTTTGTTGCAGGTCCGCGAAATTTGAAACGTTCGCCGTATGCCAGACCATGTGCACGGGAACGTTGGAGGTCGCACGAGCAATGTAGGAAAAGCGCCGCGCATCGTAGCGGACGCCGGGTCTGTTGCGCGCCTGATCTGTCGCCAGATCTTGCGAAAAGACGCTGATCAATGTCCCGTCTTTCGGTGCGATTGTATAAAGATGATTGAGCGCGGTCATACCGACAGCGCCGGGCATATATGAAATCACCACCTTGGGCGCGCCCGGTATGAAACGTTCCAGATGCGTGGCGGCAAGATGCCCGTAAAGCCCGTATCCACTGGCGAGCGAATTCGTTGGCACAGTGATGCGGATGGTCTTTCCGGCATAATATTCATCGCCAAGCGCCGCCGGTGTGTTCGCACATCCAATGCATGCAACAAAGAAAACTACTGCGAGATTTTTATTGGTCATCTGACTCCCCATTGTTCAGGCAGGGCGATGGTCCGAACGGAAAGCCGAATAAGCCATCGGTTCAGCCGAGCTTGAATCATCGACTTCGAGATCAAATACAACTTCTCCCGCAGCAGTGACTTCAATCAGTCGCGCGCGTCCGAAAGCGCCGACATTGGACCCAAAAGGCTTGCCATCCTTGAAGCACATGCCGCCAAACGTCATGAATGTATTGCCGGTCACCGACAGTCGCAGCGCTCCACCCTGGTAACAGGCGAATATGCGTTCTTTGGCACGTTCGCCATATTCCCAGACCTGGCGGACACGCATTGCCTTTTGATCGACTTCAAATTCGACCGCGCGGCTGAAATTCTCATGATCTTCGAGGGGACGTTCAAATGCGGGCGCGCGATAATTGCCATTGTCGAAACACATGACGCGCCCGGGCGCAGTTGCAGAGCTGTCATGCTGGTGAAACTGCCAGCGCAGTCCCTCTTCAGGCGAAAGCAAATATTGCGACCACGGCGCTTTCCATCCGCTGTGATTGCCGAGGATCCAGCGCAATCGCCCGTCTGTCCGGCCAATCTTGACCATGCAGTCTTGATGCCGCACGGAAACCACCAGCGTGTCATCGTGGATATCATAGCCTACCGCATTTACATGGCTCCAGTCGTGAGCGCCGGGAAAACCCTGCTTGTGCCAGTAGTCCTCCATGCTCCCGTGGGTGATGCGATAGGGGTCCAGAATATCAAGCAAATGGTGTGAGCGCACAAGTTCCCCCGCGCGTGTAATTTCGTGAATGATATCGCCGACGAGGGTGGCCCGTGCACGCCGTGCGTTGGGATCGCTCGTGCTGGTATGCCAATTGTCGAAATCACGGGCTTCAGCATCAAGGATCAAAAAATTGCCATTGGGCAGAATGTTGACAGTGTGATGGATGTGATGGATTGGCAGCTCCGTGCTATGGGGCGGTGGCGACTTATCCTTCCACTTGCCGCGCGAATGCCAGGTTTTCTGAATTTCGCCGTCGACGTTCACTTCATACAAAAGTCCTTGCGCGGATTGCGAAAATAGAAGACTGCCGTCGGGCTGGACACGTACATCTTGAGACGTTCCGGTAAATTTCCGGTCGAGAACAATTTCACCCTGCTGATCAACTCCCATCAACCAGGCATAGGGCTGACGCACTGGCAATCCGCCTGGCCGCGTCGTAAAGTACATCGTGCCAGGTTCCCGCTGCGATGCGGCACACGCTCTGACACGAACGGGTGGGGATTGGGGTTCCATATGGCGTTGCCTTCCTGCTCAGGTCTTAAGAGTTGCGCTCCAGGCTGACCCGCTTCTCCAGCCAGCGCAAGAAACTCACGATGACTACCAGCGGAATGATCTGCACCATGCCCAAGGCGCAGACAGCGCCATAGCTGCCGCCTTCCTCCCACATGGTCAGCGAGATCGTGCCCAGGACATGAGTGCCCGGACCGATCAGGAATATGGATGCGGAAAGTTCTCGCACGGCCAGCACAAACACATAAAGCCATGCTGACACCATGACCGGCGCCAGCAGCGGCATCAGGACGTGGCGGAAAATTTGCCACGTTCCTGCGCCCGACATTTCCGCGGCCTCATCGAGTTCCTTGTGAATTTGCGTGATGCCGCTGGCGGCAAAGCGCATGCCGTAAGGCAGGTAAATGGTCACATAGGCGATGAGGATGATCCAGATCGTATTGTAAAAGCCAATGGGCAACATGAGATAGGCGAACAACACGCTCGCGCCCACGATGATGCCGGGTACAGCGATGGGCGAGAAAGCCAGCGCATCCAGGACCCAGCTCCACCGGCTGTGACCGCGGTGAACAATCCAGGCAGCAACGAAGGTGAGAAGCACGACACTGCTTGCCGCCATCACACCCAGCAGAACGCTGGTGCGCACAGCATCAGCAAAGATGGGATACCCGAGGATAAATACATAATTTTCAAGCGTCGCCGGCGTCGTCGCCGCCACGAAAGGCGTAGCCAGTGTTTTATAAAAGCTCTGCCAGATCAATGTGAGCAACGGCAGGCCGAGCGCAGTCAAGAACATGAAGCCGATCAGCATAGATACAGGCCAACACCAGACACCCAGCTTGATCGAAACCGGTTTGTAGCCTTTGCCCGTAATCGTCGCGAAAGCTTCAGCGTTCTGCGTCACGCGACGGTAGCCATAGACCGCGATCACGCAGACCACGAGCAGACTGAGCGACAAGGCGCTTGCCAATCCGAATTCGGGTGGAGCGGACGTCGCGGCGCGATGCACATCGGTGGTGAACACATGTATGCGTGCGGGCGCGCCGATGATGCGCGGGACTTCAAATGATTCAATGGCGCGCACAAACAGCAGCAGCAGCGTCGACAGAATGGCTGGACGCAGCAACGGAATCGTGACCCGCGAGAATGTCTGAAGGTGATTGGCGCCGGACATGCCCGCCGCTTCTTCCATCCGCACATCCAGCGAGCGGAAAGCTGGCCCCATCAGCAGATATGCCAACGGAAAGTAATGGGTGCTCAAGACCCAGATCATCCCGCCCATCGAATAGACGTTAAACTTGAAGTCCGGTCCGGCGATACTCTGGAGCAGTTTGTTCACCCAGCCGATGTTGGGGCTCAAAGTCAGCGTCCACGCCATGGTCGCCAGCAGGCCGGGCAGGGCGAAGGAGATCAGCGCCAGCGTGTGGAAAACTTCCCGGCCCGGCGCGTTGGTGCGCTCGACGGTCCAGGCTACGGCTGTGCCCATGATGAAGGTCAGTAACGCGCTACCAACTCCAAATACGAATGAATTCAAGTACAACTCGAAAATGATTGAATCAGAATAGGCTTTGACGAAATTCTCGAAGGTGGCAGCGCCCGGACCAAACCCGGTATCCTCAGTGAAAGCCGTATAGAGCAGGGCTGCAAGCGGTACGAAAACCAGCCAGCCAATTGCCAGCGCCGTGAAGGCGAAAACGATTTTCCGTGGTTCCATCAACCGCGCAAGAACGCTGCCGGCATAGACACTCGCGCCAGTTGGCGATGCAGTCGGCATCACCTTGTCCTGAAAATATCTTTGAACACACCGGCCCATTTTTTCTCGTCATCGGCGGTGAGCAATTTCGAGACGACTTTCACCTTGTTGAGGGGCTCAAGCACACCAGCAGGATTGGTCTGGACATCTGAGCGCGTCGGCAGCCGTCCGAACTTTGCCAGATGCGTTTGCGCTTGCCGGCTCAGTTGAAAGTTGATGGCGAGTTTGGCCGCATTTGGATTGGCCGCATTGGACGCTATTCCAACTTGACCATAAAACAGCGCGACGGGATCAAGGATCCAGAAATCCGTTGTGCCACCAGCCATTTTCACGTTCAGGGTCAGGTTGAGGTAGTTGTTGAGGATCACCGCATATTCGCCCGCAGCAACGGCGCGCGCCAGTGCAAGGTGGCCATCCTGTACAACCGGCTGTAAATTCGTCGCCATTTCCGTGAGGATTTCGCGCCCGCGCGCTTCCCCGTAATGATCGAACA
>CAMDKB010000105.1 GCA_945901195.1 Rhizobium sp. Q54 | reverse complement strand
CGGATATTGCACATCGGCAATCAAGTGCACGGAGCCGGAGAAGGGTTCTGGCAGCCTGAACTGCACGGGCACGACACCCCAGATCAGCCGTACGATATCGTTGAAAACAAGAATCAGGCCGAATGTCACCAAAACCTGATCAAGATGGCTGCGGTGATAAAACCGCTGCAATATAAGTTTTTCCATCACATAGCCAATGAGCGCCGTCAGCGCCAGCGCCAGCACCAGTGCAGCAAGATAGTTGCCGGTGATTTTTACAAATGCCGCAGCAAGAAACGCGCCCATCATATACAGAGAGCCATGCGCCAGATTGATCAGGTTCATGATGCCGAAGACGAGCGTCAGCCCTGCTGAAATCAGAAACAGCATCACGCCGAACTGCACGCCGTTCAGCAATTGCTCGATGAAAAGGCTCACGCTCATGGAGGAGTTCATTTATGTCGGCGCCGGGGGCGATTAACCCCCGGCGCACCGGATTGACATGTGGTGATTACTTGGCTGCCGGCAGGTTGCACTCGCCACCGTAGGCATCCTGCAGATCCTTCAGGATCGTGCCACGGAAGCCCGCAACATTGCGACCCTTCGCATCTTTCTCGATCTGTACGAGGTAATAATCCTGCACCGGGAAGTGATTTTTGTTGAAGCGGAAATTGCCACGCACCGCATCAAACTTGACGTTTTCCATCGCCTTCTGAAAGGCGGCCTTATCCTCGATCTTGCCGCCGATTGCATCAAGCGCAGCCTGAATGGCGCGGCCCGTATCATAGGAAGCCGATGCAAAGCCCGAGGGAACCCGGCCATAGTCAGCTTCGAAATCAGCAACAAACTTTTTGTTGGCGGGATTGTCGAGGAACTCGCTCCACAATGCGCCGGTGAACATGCCAATCGCCGCATCGCCAATGGCAGGCAAGGTGGTCTGGTCAACCGTGCCAGCGCCGGTGAAAAGCGGGATCTGGCTCATCATGCCGCCCTGAGCATATTGCTTGACGAAATTGATACCCATGCCGCCCGGATAAAAGATCACGACAGCATCCGGCTTGGCGGCGCGCAATTGTGCAATCTCGGCCGAATAATCAAGCTGGCCAAACGACGTGAACACTTCGGCTGACATATCGCCTTTGTAATAGCGCTTGAACCCGGCGGCCATATCCTTGCCCGCTGGATAATTCGGCGCGAGGAAATAGACTTTCTTGAAGCCTTTATCGCGCATATGTTGTCCCAGGCCTTCAAAATTGTTGTCGTTCTGGAATGCGACGCCGAAGAAACGCGGGTGACATTGTTTGCCCGCCAGCGACGAAGGACCAGCATTCGCGCTGACGTAAAACGCGCCAGAGTCCAGCACGGGTTTCACCGAAGCGAGCAGGATGTTGGAAAAGATAATCCCCGAAACAATATGCACCCGGTCGCTCTCGATCATCTTGTCGACGACCTGACGGCCGACGTCGGGCTTCACCTGATCATCGCCCCAGATGACCTGAATTTCACGTCCTGCACTCTTGCCGCCACCATGCTTCATGGCCAGCTTGAAGCCGTCGACCATGTCGCGGCCGATGACGCCTTCAGGGCCGGATGTCGTTGTCACGTAGCCGATCTTGATCGGCCCTTGCTGAGCGATAGCCCCCTGCGCCAAAAGGCCGAAGCCGCCCGCCAATGCAGCAATTGCTGCCATTCCTGTCTTGCGTTGCATATTTCCCTCCACCCTGCAGATCTCTTGCAGCCTCTATGGCTTTTCCCACTACGGCAAGCCCTATAGCACAACTCGACTTTATGCAATATAATGCATTTTTGATAGTGCAGTATATTGCAATTTACTAAGGTATCTAACTTTATTTTGACAATCAAGCCGGCCCTATCTGCGGATCGCAGCCTGACAACTTCAGTTCGCACCCGCCGCCGCCCGGCTTTTACATTCTGCTCAAATTGACTCGAACTCGATGTGAACTCGATATGAAGTCGACATGAACTCTATGCTTTCCAAGCACAAATTTGAAATTCTTAAAGCTTATTAATCGTGCGGGACGTAACGGCATGCAAACTTCATATGAACATCGGGAGAAGCCAAATGAACCTTTCACCGACGACATCAATACTCCTGGTTGATGACCAACAAAGCTCGATTGCCATTACCCAATCCATTTTGAACAGGCTCGGCTACAAGAAGGTGGAAACAGTCAATTCCGCATCTGAGGCGTTTGAACTTATTCGCACACGCCACTTTGACATCGTCTTTTCCGACTGGCACATGCAGCCGATGAATGGCGACGAATTGCTGCGCCAGGTCAAGCGCACCGCCGGCCACAAATGTCCAAAATTCTATTTTCTCACTGGCGACAGCGGATTTGGCTGCATTGTGACAGCGCGTGAGCTGGGGGCCGATGGCCTGCTTGTCAAACCACAACGTACATTCGATCTCATGAACAAGATCGCAGCGACCATGAAACTTCAATAACGCAACGACAAGTCACCCCGTCAGTTTGCAGGCGCCACGATTTCCCGCGCATGGGCAGGGCGCAAGCGCGCCAGGGCGCCGGGGATAGCCGCATCGAACCAGCTTTGAATTCGGGCACGATTTCGGAAATACAGGATTCCCAATCCAATGATGCCTATGCCAATCAGCGAAAGGGCAAACGGAAACAGGAGTGAATCCTTGAACACTTTATCCGCCAGATGGCCGAGATAAAAGATGATCCCAAGCGTACCAAATACTGCGTAGACGCGCCGCGCCAGAAACACGGCGAGAAAGACAAGACCCACGTTCATGGTGCAATAAATCGCCTTGGCCACTTCGCTGTTGCTCGATTGAGACGTCACGGCGCCCCAAAACGTCACGATGCCCACAAGGTGCAGCCAGAATGCAAAATCGCCACTACGCTTCCTGATATCAATAGCCCAGGCGACAACGATCACAGCAAGGCCGAACCATTGCGTTACGGTGCGACGTAACGCCCAATAATCTGAATACCCTGCGGTCTTTCGATCTATAATCAAATCGACAAAATCCATCGTGAAGAACCACACTGCCAGTGACACGACAGCCACGATGAAGGGAAACGGATAGAAATACAGCGCGATCAACCCTGCGATCACAGTGGTGATTTCCATGGGAACCCAGCCACCCTTGATCCAGATATAATAATCCCGGTATGTGCCTGGCTTGACATCGCCGATCCACCAGCCCGCCCAATCCTGAGTGCCGAACACGGCCAGCGGCGCCATTGCGACGGCACAGGCAATCAGCAACCCGCCGGGGGTGCGCAAGTCGCGGCGATACCAGAGGATGTGACCGGCAAATACAAACGCAATCGCGTAGACTGAAGCCGTAAACGTCAGCGCTTTACCGCCCATCAGGCTAAAAGCCGTCGTCGAAAACAGGCCCATTGCCCCCATGATGACCAGCGCGCCCGCGTACCAGAGTAGATGCGAAACATCAAAGCGAACAGGTGACGCGTGAACAGCATCGGCCACCGCCGCTGGCGTCCGTCCTGCCAGAAATCCCAGCAACCGGTCCACAGTTTGACGGTCGAGAACACCAGCAGCCGCAGCCGCATCAAGATCGTTTCGTGTAAACATTCGACATCACCTGCACGATAGCTGACTCTGCAAGCGTGTCGCGCACAGCCGGCCTCATCATACCGTCAATCTTTCAGGATAAGGCCGGGGCAGATGTGCGATAGCGCACAAAAGAAAACACGCACCCCGGCGGGATGCGTGTCCATTTTAACCAGCAGACGAAGTTTTACTTGGCCAAAGGATCCGGCCGCGTCTGAATTTGAACGGCGCGTGGCTTGGAACCCTTGCCGCCTTCCATCAGCCAGGGCGTGCGATCAGCGCTGGAACTCCATAGCCCCCGGCCCTTCCAACCCGCATTGGCGTCGTCGATGCGGCCGTCAAAGCCCTTGGCGTAGAAGCCCATGGGATAGGGAATACGCAACGAAACCATCTTGCCATTCACCAACGCGGCAAAACCGTCATTGAGATTGGCGGTCGAAATCGGCGTATTCGCGCCAAGGCCTGAGACATTGTGCTGGTCTACCCAAGTGTAATAGCTGGATTCAGCGCTGTTCTCGCCAATGCCCTTAAATCCGGGACCGGGGTATTGATAGAACGCCCAACCCTCTGGACAATGATCGCCAGTGGCTTTTGGACCATTCAATGGGCCCTTGCACTTGGTCCTGTCGAAACTGACCAGATGCCCGCTCGAACCAGAACCCCAGACAACCCCGTTTCCATCGATATCGCCGCCACGAATGCCAAATGCAGGCGCGGGAATCGTGAAGATTTCTGACAGGCCCGTCGCAGGATCGAAACGTGCAAACCCTGCTGAACCGCCGAAGACTCCCACGGTGAACCAGACCGACCCATCCTTGGGATGGGGCATCACCGCATAGGGGCCAGAACCGGGGACAACACGCTTGTCCTTGCCAGCGTCGATTGGCTGGTTCGGCTCAACAAAGTCATCGCGCTTGCCATTGCCGTTTGTATCCAGAATGAACGGTGACCATGCGACAGCTTTTTGCGCATCGCCGGTCGCGTCAAACACTTTGGTATCAATCCAGCCTACCACTGGCCCCGTGCCGCTGAGCCACAGCGTCTCATTGGCATCGTATCCGAATTGCAGATGATGCGTGCCAAAGCATGTATCGATGAATGAATATTTCATTCCCTTGGGATCGAGCACACCGACCTGGCGTGCTGAACGATCAAGCGGGAACACTTTGGCCGAGGGATGATCAGAGCCTTTCTTACACCAGGTCGGATTGTCCATGCCCCGAATGCTCGCCGCCATCCAGACACGGCCATCTCTGCCGAACATCGAATTGTGGTTGTTCGCCTTGGTGTCCCAAAGCTTTTCGTCACCCCAGTAAAGCGATGGCGCCGTCAGCTCCTTTTGTCCGGCATGTCCGGGTCCAAGAGATTCTGGCATGGCCGCATCGCGAACCGGGATTTTGTAAGAACTGACCTTGTGGGTCTTGGGGTCGAGAATCGGGATATCGTCGGTCGAGTATTCAGGTGAGCCGTAGAGCGGGCCATAGGCATTGACGTTGGGGTAGCGGCGGTCCGATGCGATGAGATCGTGAAGATATTTCTTCTCGGAACTCCACTCCCACGAAGACATAACCAAATTGCGTTCGATGCCCTGCGGACGTTCAGGCTTGGCGAACGGAAGTTCCCCTTTCTCCACGCGCTGCGTCCAGTCGACAAGATATTGCAGCGGCTGGCTGGCGAAGCGACCTGCGATTTGGTTCACCATGCCTTCCCCATACTGGCCCGACGAAATCCGGCGCATCCAGGCCTCTTCATGCGAGCCGATCTGCCCCATGCTTTTGGGAAACGTGCGAGTACTCTCGTTGCCAAGTTTATGACAGCCCACACAGCCGATGTTCTTCATCTGCTGGAGCCAGTCGGCCAGAGTGATGTTCTTGGGAATATCCGTACTGCCGCCGAATTTGCTGGCCTCTGGAACACCCATCATCGAATACCATTAAATCGCCGGATAATATTTCGCAGCAGACTTGTCGTCAGGGGCAGTCACCGCGCTGAGATTAAGCTGTTGCCCCGGCTCGGAATCGACCTTTGCGGAATCGACCAGGCCATAGCCGCGCACCCAGATCTTGTACTTGGCCTTGGGCAGGTCCGGCAGAACGTAACGGCCCTGTTCATCTGTCACCACCATCTTGGCGAATTTGGTCGGCAGGTCTGTGGTTTCCGCTATCACCCAAACACCGGCCTCGACACCCTTGTCAGAACGAACAACGCCACCAATATCGTCTGCATCAATAGCGACAACGGCTGGCGTTTGGGCCTGCGCAGCAAAGGAAAATGCGCCTCCTGTAAGGCAAAGCGCCAACGCGCTCGAATACAGCATCGAAAATTTCATCACGACCCTCCCTGCCGGCATTATGTTTGCCAGAGCCTCCAGCAATATACCAAGGCGATGCCCTCGCAAAGCGAGTCAGCACGAATAAGCTGTCGCGTATTGTTGACGAGTTCGCCAGGTACAAACGAAGAAGGGCATACTTTTTAGATCGAATTTTCCATCATCGCCCGCAATTCCGGTGTCACTTCAACATCGCGTCCAAACCAGGCGCCCCAGGCCGGCCGGGCCTGATGCAACAACATCCCAAGTCCATTCACCGTGGGATTGCCACGCGCTCTTGCAGCGGCGAGCAGCGCCGTCTCTTTGGGGATATAAACGATATCGGAAACCAGTGCGCTTGTTGGCAACTTTTCGAGTGAGATATCCAGCGCCGCCATGCCCTGCATGCCCTGGCTGGTTGTGTTGACCAGCATCGCACATCCCTCAAGGGCAGCGGTCCTGTCGTTCCAGTCCACAACATGGATTGGCCCACCAAATTGCCGGGCAAGCTCTTCCGCCCGTGCCCGGTTGCGATTGACCAGTCGCAATTCCCGCGCGCCCTTTTGCAGCAGGCCGTAAACCACGGCCCGGGCGCCACCGCCTGCGCCGATGACCGCAACAGGCCCAGCATCCACCTTCCAGGCTGGGACAGCTTCCAAAATGCTTTCGATATAGCCATAACAATCATTGTTGGTGCCAAACAACGATCCATCGGGCCGCACGACGACGCACGAGATCGCACCAATGGAGCGGGCCACATCATCGACCTCATCGACAATCGTCATGGCGTCCTGCTTGTGCGGGATCGTGAGATTGCAGCCGGAAAAACCAAGCGGATGCAGCGCGCGCAACGCCGCTTCGAGCTTGCCCGGCTCAATCAGCATGGGCACGTAGGTCCCTTCAATTCCGTAGCGCTTGAACCAGTAGTTATGCAGCATTGGCGAACGCGAATGCATGATCGGATAGCCCATGACGGCGGCCATGAGGAAGCGCTGATAGTGTTCTTGGGTCATCTGACGGGATCCGGCTCTCTTTCCAATGGGCTTGTCTAACCGCTGTGGCGGCCGCCGCCAAGCCGCCAGCCAATTGGGACACCAAGCCCTATTGGGCTCCAAGGCCTATTGGGACTCCATACCATTGTCTTTTGCAACTTGTCCCCACACCGCCAGCTCGTTTCTGATGAGCGCAGTCAGGTCCTCCTGCGTACCCCCCGTCGGATCGATGCGCAATTGATCGAAACGCTGGCGCACGTCCGGCATCTTGAAGACGGCATTGATCCCTTCGTTAAGTTTCGCTGCAACATCCGGCGGCGTTCCTGGCGGGGCGACCATGGCGTAAATGATCGTCAGCACGACTTCCTTTGGAAGCCCAAGTTCGCGGAATGTCGGCACATCCGGCAAGTCGCGCGAACGCTGTGTTGTGCCAACCGCAAAAATATTCATCTGCTTGGCCTGATAATGTTCCAGCACCACATCGATGGGAATGAGATAAAAATCAATATCGCCGCGGAGCATCGCCTGTACGCCCAGACTATGCGCATTGAAGGGAACATGCACGGCCGACAGTCCGGCCGCCTTCAAGAGCAGCAGGCTGGCAAGATGATTGCCGCTGCCAACACCCGGCGAACCGTAATTCATCTTGCCGGGATTGGCTTTCGCATATGCAGAAAAATCGGCAAACGTCTTGCCGGGAAATCGCGGTTTCACCGCCAGCACCATCGGCTGAATGCCGGCGATGGCCAGCGGCGTGAACTTGCTCGCATCGTAGTTCAAATCTTTCTTGAGCAGTGGCAGAAACACGAGCGGTGAATTGGGCGAGGCCAGAATGGTGTAGCCGTCCGGGGCGGCGCGATAGACAACCTGCGCACCCAGGGCTGTCGCTGCGCCGGGTCGATTTTCGATAACAAAAGGCTGGCCAAAATGCTTGCGCAGGCCCTCACCTATGATGCGGGCGACAGAATCAAGCCCGCCGCCAGCGGCGCTTGGCACGACGATGGTGACTGCACGATTGGGAAAAGTGGCTGCCGTCTGCGCGTGTGATGAACCCGTGACAGCTGCAAACATCACAGCCACAAGCATGCGTGCGAACGCCATGCGATCCTCCCCTTTAAAGACGCGCGTTTCCCGCTGCGTCGTAAACAACCCTATTCCGCAGCCGCAGCACGCGCTTCGATGAATTGCGACAGATGCACGCCCCGTCCGCGAATCTGTTCGCGATACATCTGCTCAAATTCCGCAGGCGGAAAGGAATGCGTTGAGGGCCGCGCGATCAGCGCATTCGCCCAGGCCTGAAGGCGCGGATATTTTTTAAGCTTGCCAATTTTCCTGATGCCATCGAGATACAGATACCGCTGCAGGAAGGGCGCATAGCCCGCATCCACCAAGGCATAACGCGCGCCATTGAAATACGGCCCGGAACCCTGCTTTTCCAGCGCACCCTCGAGCCTGCCAAACGGCTCGTCGATCTTCGCGATTGCGGCGGTGTAATCTTCCTCCGTCTTCGCATATGCAGCGCCCGTCACCTGGCTGGCAAAGGTCGGTATATAGTCAGTCCAGGCCCGGTTGATGGCCCGTTGCACCGGGTCCTCAGGGGCCAAACGGGGTGCGATGGTCTCGTCGACGTATTCCGCGATGGCGTTGGATTCAAACAGCGAGATTGTGTCGTCAAGCCTGAGCACCGGCACCTTTTTGTGCGGCGAAATCGCCAGAAACCAGTCCGGCCTGTTGTTCGGCTCGATATGCGTGAAATCGAAAGTCGCATTCTTCTCACGCAAGGCGATCGCGGCCCGCTGCACCCACGGACAGGTCTTGAAGCTGATGAGCTGATATTTCATGGTGGATCTCCCGGTAATTCACCTCAAAGTTTGCACGAGCAAAGGTGAGAAGTCTATGCCACCGCTGCTCTCGACAAAATAACCTTAGTCCTCTAATCATTCTGGAAACCAATTGCGGAGGCACCATGCTCACCCCAGAGGAAAACGACCTGCTAACCCGCGTCGAGGGCGATGCCCCCATGGGCCGGATGATGCGCCGCTACTGGATCGCCGCCTGTCTGACCGAAGAAATTCCCGAGCCAGATTGCGACCCCGTGCGTGTGCGTCTGTTCGGCGAAGACCTTGTCGCTTTCCGCGACAGTGAGGGGCGCGTCGGCCTGATCGACGAAGCCTGCCCTCATCGCCGCGCCTCGCTGTTTTATGGCCGCAACGAAGAATGCGGCCTGCGATGCCTGTACCACGGCTGGAAAATCGACGTTGAAGGCAACGTCACGGACATGCCCAGTGAGCCAGCCAATTCCGAATTCGCCGGCAAGGTGAAGCAGAAGGCCTATCCGGTGAAAGAATGGGGCGGCTTCATCTGGACCTACATGGGCGAAGCCGAACATATGCCGGAATTTGTGCCGCCGCATTTCGCACCCACCGAAAATACCAATGTCTCAACCTTCAAGGTACATGTGGATTGCAACTGGGCGCAGGGGCTGGAAGGCGCAATCGATTCAGCTCATTCCTCAAGTCTACATTCAACGGACATGCCGCCCGCGTCAGTGGGAAGATCAACAGCCACAGGCACGTCCTGGCAACGCCCATCCACCGACAAGGCCCCGCGCCTGGTGGTTCAATCGACAAACTATGGCTTCCAATACGCCGCCGTGCGCCGCCCTATCCGCAATTCCGATAGCCACGATTACGTGCGCCTTACCCATTTCATCGCGCCCCATCACGTCGCCATCCCGCCCAACGATGTATATAATGTTGCGCAGATGAATGTGCCTGTCGATGATACCCATCACAACCTCTACATCATCGCATGGAGCGAAACGGGCGGCGTCGATCAGGAAGTCTGGCGCAAGTTCACCGGAATGCAACTTGGTATCGACCTTGATCCCGAATACAAGAAAATCAAGAAACGCGGTGATAATTATGGTCAGGATCGCGCCGCCATGCGGGTGGGCAAGAATTTCACCGGCATAAAGGGCTTTCCAAACCAGGATATCGCCATGTGGGAAACCATGATGCCGGTCGCCGAACGCTGGCGCGAGAAACTCGGCGCATCCGATCTTGCCGTCGTCGAATTCCGGAGCCGCATGGTGGAAGCCATCAAGGCGTTTGTGGCAGGCGCAGCGCCGCCACAGCTGGATAGCAACCAGCGCACCAGTGTGCGGGCATTTGAGGGCATCGTGCCAAAATCGACCGACTGGCGGACCTTGGGCGGTGCAGAACAGACGCGAGACGCCGCAGCGGAGTGAACCCATGCAATTTGGCCTCTACGCACCAGTTCCTCATGTGACCGTCGGCTCGCCGGAGATCCTGCAGTCGGTCGCCGGCGGCATGAGTCCATTGGCGCCCGATGCACTTGATCCTGCATGGCAACTTGCAAAAGATGTCCTGCTTGCAGCTGATGCCACGGGTTATGACATAATTCTGTTTGCAGAGCGCCATCTGGGCGCGGACATGGAAGCCTGGATTCTTGGCAGCGCAATTTCCTCGCTCACCAAGCGCATCCGGTCGATGATCGCAGTGCATCCCGGTCTGTGGACACCGCAAGTCATCGCGAAAATGTCGGCATCTCTGGACCGGCTGACCCATGGCCGCATGGCTCTCAACCTTATCACCGGCTGGAATGTCGAAGAACATACGATGTATGGCGGCGACACCATGCTTTACAATGATGACCGCTATATCCGCGCCGAAGAATTCATCGAAATCATCCGGGGCATGTGGACGCAATCGCCCTATTCCTTCAAGGGCCAGTTCTACACCGTCGAAAATGCGCAGCTCTTGCTGCGGCCAGCGACACCCAAGCCACCGGAAGTGTTTACCGCCAGCCGCTCGCCACGCGGGCTGGACATGATCGCCAAAGTCGCCGACTGGTGGTTTGTCGATTACGATAAGGAAGCCGAAACGACCGAAGAAGTGATGGCTTCCCTGCAGAACGCCATGGACAGTGTGAGAGCGCGCGCAGACAAACTCGGCCGCCATGTGCGCTTCGCCTACAATCCCTTCGTTTGCTTCGGCGACAACGATGAAGACGCACGCAAACGCGCCGAATCTCTCGTGCGCGTTGACGGAACCGATGCAGACGTCCGCAAGCTGCTCAACAGAATTGGGCCTGCGATGAAATCAGGTTGCGTGGGAAATCCTGACAAGGTGCGCGCGCAAGTGCAGCGGTTCCATGACATGGGGATCGAGCTTTTGCTCTTCAAATTCGTCCCGAACGTTGAAGAAACGCACACGATCAGCGAGGAAATCATTCGCCCCTGGCGAACCAGACCCGGTCATCTCGGACAGGCAGCCGAATAGGGCCACCACTTGATACTCGCCTGTGGAGCCGGGGCTATGAACATGACCGGGCATATTGCCGCCAAGCCTCAACAGTCCGCGTCCGTATTGGACCATGAGCCCATCAGACTACTATTGCGCGCTGGCAGGAACGTAGACGCGCTGCAGGCCTTGCAATCTGTCCTTGCAGCTGATCCCGGGGACCGCGCTGCGCGCGAACTTCTCTACGATGGCTACTTCCAGAGCCGGAGATGGGAAGAAGCTCTTTCCCAAGCCGATACGCTTTTGGATAAATTTCCGGATGGGCCTCGCTACAAGACGTGGCGTATCTCAATCCTGACCAACCTGAAGCGCTATGCTGAGTGCGTGCGCGAAGCCGTCGTTTTTGCAGGACGTTATGGCGAGAATGCAAAACTTTTGAATATCCTCAAAATTGCGC
>CAMDKB010000104.1 GCA_945901195.1 Rhizobium sp. Q54 | reverse complement strand
TGGTTGAAAAAGTTTTCGCGATTGTTCTGGTTATTATAAGCTGACAGGCTGACAGGCTGACAGGCTGACAGCCGTACCTGCCGCATTGACCGGACCGCCGGGGAAGATGTTCTGGTAGAACTTTTCGTAATGGGCGTAGCGCGCCTGATTTTTAAGTTTCAGCCCCAAATCGAACTCATGCTCCAGCACAAAGGTGGCAATATGCGCGTCCGCGTTGACGCGATTGAGCGCGGGATTACCGAAGAATGTCGAAGGGTTTGTGACATAAGGACGACCGAATTGCGAGGGTATGCCTCGATCTGCGGTGCGGTCATCGTGGAAATATTCATAGCTTAGCTTGATGCGTGTGCGATCGCTCGGCGCGCATGTCATTGTTGGATTGAAACCGTACCAAATTGTCGTCTTAATTACCGGCTGCTGAGTAAGCATATCCAAGAATGCTCTGGGTGTTTTGTGTGTCGTTTGTTGCGATGTGTCTGAAGTGTCTTAACTTCAAGACGAAGTGTGTGATCGAATTGTTTCGACATTGAATCACTCGTCGGTTCTGTTTCGCTCGGAACCCCAGCCTTGCACGGCAGTGTCGTTCGTTGCCATTGATCGTGTGGAGAGACAGGCGAACTGCCGACGGTCAATACTCTCCCTCCGAAAAGGAGGTTCAATCAGATGTTCGATTTCGTTGAAGTTGTGAAAGTCAATCCGCTCCTATCCGGCGAAGTTAATTCGCGATCGACAGCCGTACCGACTTTGTCGCACTTTTATCTTCGCTAGTTTATATTTAGAAGAATTATAATCTACTGTTTTGTCCTGTTCTATTCGGAAAATTTGCACTATGTGGGGGAACACACCGGCCACATCGTCGAGGAAATATAATGAATATCCCAAAGCTCCAATTGTTCCGCTACTCGGCTACGGTGCTGCTCGCTGCGGCCACTATGGTTACTTTGGGGCCGGGATCTGCTTTCGCTCAAAACGAAGTCAACCTTTATACAACCCGGGAGCCCGGTCTTATCAAACCCTTGCTGGAAGTATTTTCCAAACAGTCGGGGATCAAGGTTAATACAGTTTTCGTGAAGGACGGATTGGCTGAACGTGTGCGCGCAGAAGGCTCTCGCTCTCCTGCCGATGTTTTGATGACAGTCGATATCGGCAATTTGCTGGAACTGGTGCAGCAAGGCGTGACGCAGAAACTGGACTCGCCTGTCTTGAACGCCGCCATACCTGCGAACCTCCGCGATGAAAATGGCCATTGGTATGCGCTTTCCCTGCGGGCACGCCTGGTGTATGCTGCAAAGTCATTAAACTTGAAAACAATTACCTACGAGGAATTAGCGGATCCCAAATGGAAGGCCAAACTTTGCATCCGCTCGGGGCAGCATCCCTATAATACGGCGCTGATCTCATCATATATTGCACATTATGATGTTGCAGCAGCGGAACAATGGCTGCGCGGGCTGAAAGCCAATCTTGCGCGCACGCCGGGCGGTGGTGATCGCGATGTCGCGCGGGATATCGTGGGTGGTATCTGCGATATTGGCGTCGCCAATTCCTATTACATTGGCTTGATGCGCTCTGGTGCGGGTGGACCTGAACAAAAGAAATGGGGCGATGGCATTGATGTTGTAATGCCCACGTTCAAAAATGGCGGCACGCACGTCAATGTATCTGGCGTTGCAATTGCCGCCAGCGCTCCCCATCGGGCCGAAGCTGTAAAACTACTGGAATATCTTGTGTCTGATGAAGCCCAGGCGCTGTATGCCAGCGGCGATTTCGAATATCCGGTGAAGGCAGGCACAAAAATAGATCCAATCATCGCAGCGCTGGGCGCATTGAAAATTGACCCACGGCCAGTTATCGCGGGCGTCGCGCATCTGAAGCTGGCAAGTGAACTGGTCGACAAGGTGGGCTTCAACAAATAGCTGCGAAAGTCTTTCAATCTGCGCCGTTCTCCCGTAAGTCTTTCTCCCATGAGTGAGGCAACGGCACCAGATTCAATTTCTGCGGCAATGGCGGGTTCCGGCAGCGGCGCCCGGCCATGGCTTGCAGGCTCTGGCGTGATCGCAGCGCTCGTCGCCGCGCCGGTGATCGGGTTGATCATCATCGCACTGCGTGGTTCAGGCGACCTCTGGCCTCATCTTTTGGCGTATGTATTTCCGCAAACGCTTGCTGACACGTTCATCCTCCTGACGGGTGTTGGCATACTTGTGATGACTATTGGCACAGGCATGGCGTGGTTGCTCACTGCCTATGAGTTTCCCGGTCGGCGCATATTTGAATGGGCGCTGCTATTGCCTCTGGCTGTGCCAACCTACATCATCGCCTTTGCGTATCTTGATCTGCTGCATCCTGTTGGTCCGGTGCAGACCGCCTTGCGCAACTTGCTTGGGCTGACCAATCCGCGCGATCTCTGGTTCCCTGAAGTCCGTTCCATGGCGGGCTGCATTTTTCTGCTGGGCATTGTGCTTTATCCCTATGTCTATATTTCCACCCGTGCGATGTTTCTCATGCAGGCTGGTTCCATTCTTGAAGCTGCCCGCACTTTGGGGGCGGGTCGCCGCCGCGTCTTTTTCCAGGTCGCATTGCCCTTGGCGCGGCCAGCTATCGCGGCCGGAACCGCCCTCGCGTTGCTCGAAGCCTTGAACGATATCGGCGCTTCGGAATTTCTTGGCGTGCAAACGATGTCGGTTTCAATTTACGCCACCTGGATCAGCCGCTCAAATTTGCCAGGTGCTGCGCAAATCGCCTTGTTCATGTTGTTGATAGTTGTGTCACTGATCCTTGTCGAGCGCTGGGCGCGGCGCAACCAACGCTATGTCTCCATGGCGCAGCGGACGCGGCGTGCTTCACCTCAAAAGCTCAACGGCTGGCGCGCCTGTATAGCTATTGCGCTGGCGAGTGTTCCTGTGTTTTTTGGTTTTGTTCTGCCCGCTCTTTATCTGGTTGACCAGGCTGTGCGGCGCATCGGCTTTGCCGGAATTTCTCCCCAAATCGGGCGCGAAATTTTTAATACGATGTCGATGGCGGCGGTTGCGACTGCCGTTGCGGTCGCACTTGGTCTTGTCGTGGCCTACGCGGCCCGTCTTTCCCGTGCCCCGTTCGCTGGCGCCTGCCTGCGCATTGCCTCACTCGGGTATGCTTTGCCGGGCACCGTGCTTGCCATTGGCGTGCTCGCACCCCTCGCGGCGCTCGACAACGCCGTCGCTGATTTTTTGCAATACGCTTTTGGTTATTCCTCTGGCCTTTTGCTCACCGGGACCGGCGCGATATTGATCTATGTCTATGTTGCGCGCTTTCTGGCCATCTCCGCTGGTGGTGTAGAATCGGGAATGATGAAGCTCTCGCCGTCTCTGGATCATGCCGCCCGTACACTTGGGGAGACGGCTGGCGGTGTGATGCGCCGCGTGCATCTTCCGCTGATCCGGCCCGCGCTGGGCGCTGCTGCGCTCCTGATTTTTGTGGATTGCATGAAAGAATTGCCCGCAACCCTGCTGCTGAGGCCCCTCAATTTTGAAACCTTGGCAACGCATTTGTATGGCGAAGCTGCGCGCGGGACATATGAGGACGGCGCAATAGCGGCGCTCTGCATTGTTATGGTCGGCCTCATACCCGTGATACTGCTGGCCAAGCTCAGCCGTCGGCCGGCGCTGGCCCATGACGCACAGCAAACCGGGCCACGCAATCTGGTGAGCGCTGAAGCTATACTTCTTGCCTCCGCCCCGCAGGATATTCCCCAAACGCCTCAAAGATGACAAAAGGGCCGCAAAGGCGTATTCGCCAGCCAAGGTTGCGTTCGCCGGATTTCGTTCGCCAATAAAGAGACCTCCAGCCAGTGACCGCCGCCGCATCACTTGAAATTCAAGAAGTCCGCCATTTGATTGGCGGCGCGACTGTTCTGGACGGCGTATCCCTGAACGTGCCGGCAGGCGAAATCATGTGCCTGCTGGGGCATTCGGGCTGCGGAAAGACCACAATGCTGCGGGTTGCCGCAGGGTTAGAACAGCCAGCCGCTGGCCGCGTACTTATGGCTGGCAGGGAAGTGACCGGGCCTTCTGTTTTTGTGCCGCCAGAGGCGCGCGGTGTCGGGTTGATGTTTCAGGATTATGCTCTTTTTCCCCATCTCACAATTCTCGACAATGTGAGGTTTGGCCTCAGGCACAAGTCCGCAGCGGATGCGCAGGTAATCGCCAGCGCGGCGCTGGAGCGGGTGGCCATGGGTGGTTATGCGCAGGATTATCCTCATATGTTGTCCGGCGGAGAGCAGCAGCGCGTTGCTCTTGCGCGCGCTCTTGCTCCAAGGCCGGGCATCATCCTGATGGACGAGCCTTTTTCCAATCTGGACCAGCGTACGCGTGAAACTGTTCGCGAGGAAACCATGTCTGTCTTGCGGGACAATCGATCCACAGCGCTTGTCGTTACTCATGATGCTGTTGAGGCAATGACTATCGCTGACAGCATCGCGCTGATGCAGGCTGGCCGGATCGTCCAGACGGGAACTGCCGAAGAACTCTATCGTCATCCTGGTTCGCTTTTTGTCGCGCGTTATTTCTGTGATCTCAATGAAATGCCCGGTGAAGCGAAGGGCGGCGTGGTTGATTGCGCTGCAGGCCGCTTTGTCCTGATGCAACCCATTGCAGATGGACCCTGCATCGTTTGTATTCGTCCACAATCGATCAAGCTGGTTGTTGCTGATGTTGGCGCCGTCAATGCTGTGATCAGCAGCCGCCGTTTTCTCGGCGAGGTTGATCACGTGACTCTGCAAATTGAAGGCTTGGGCACAGCATTGCACGCGCATTTGCCCGCTGGCTACGCGCCATCGGCCGGGGAATTGACGGGATTGAAGATTGATCCAGCCGGTGTCCTGGCATTTCCGGCAAACGTGGATAAGTCCGCAAGATCCCAATCTCAAAATTAAACATGCGCGTGGCAAAGCAGTTCACGACTGCCCGCAGCAGTGATCCTTGAGCTGCATTCTTCGCGTTCGACTTGATATTTCAAACTGACCTGCCGCCAACTTGTGTATTGCGTGATCGTCCGCTCGCGTTCATGATATCCCGGGTTGCAACCAAAGCACTGCTAAATTGTGACGGTTGAGGATGAGGAAACTGAAATCACCCCAAGGGAGGCGGTCATGCAACGTCGTTTGTTTGCTTTGGCGCAGGTCTGTTGTTTGATTTGGAGCGTTGCTGCGAGCGCGCAGGAATTTCCTTCGCGTCGACTTAGTCTAGTCGTGCCGTTTCCTGCGGGCAGCGGCATCGATGTAACGGCGCGTCTTGTAGCAGACAAATTGACAACGCGGCTGGGACAGCCGGTCATCGTTGAGAACAAGGCGGGCGCTAATGGAGTCATTGCTGCCACAGCCGTGGCCCGTTCTGCGCCTGACGGCTACACATTGTTGATGACGACTCCATCAACTCATTCCGCAGCGCCCCATCTGATGAAGAATCTCTCATTCGATCCTGTAAAGGATTTCGAACCAGTTACGCGCATGGGCAACCTCCCTTTCATATTGGTTGCTGCGGGGCAGCTGCCAGTGAGCGATTTCCGTGAGTTTGTCGCTTATGCCAAAACCAATCCCGGCAAGCTGACCTATGCCAGCAGCAATGCCATCGGGGTTGTCGGCGGGGCCATTGTAACGCGGCTGGCAGGATTGCAGATGACCCACGTGCCTTATAAGGCTGCTCCGCAGGCGCTCCAGGATATGTTACGCGGTGAGATATCATTGATGTTTGCCGACTATCCATCTGCATTGCCGCACGTTCGCTCCGGGGCCATTCGAGCGCTTGCAGTGACAACAACCGAGCGTAGTGCTCTGCTGCCGGATGTTCCCTCCATGAAAGAAGTTGGATTGCCCGAATTCGACATGCATTCATGGAATGGCATCTTCGTGCCCGGGGGCACGCCCGCGCCCATTATTGGCCGGCTGAACGATGAATTGCGCGCAATTATTGCAGACCCCGCTGTTTATTCCCGCCTGAAGGAATTTGGTTTCGACGCGTTTACCAGCACGCCGGGGGAATTGGGCGCTTTCGTAAAAGAGGAACTCGTGAAGTGGGGTCGATGGACAAAGGAGGCCGGCCTTCAAGCCGAATAGGCAGTGCGTCGGCTTCTTGACAACAGTGACATTGAAAAAATCCGCCACCTGCGTGCAGGGAGATCAGGCATTGCAACTTGACGCTGACTCGTGCGCGAAAGGCGAAACTGTCCTGATTGCGAGGTTAGCTTGCTCAAAAGGGCTGCCAAGGAGCAGTCCTCCATCAGCAGAAACCCGCGCTTGGCAAAAGCTTCATTCATGTTATCCTTGCAGCTAAAGAGGGGCGAAACCGCCTTGACGACAACAAAAAGCGGGGGAACATGAGCAGCGCGAAAAGCCGGGCATTGCAGCTTGCGATCGCCGCGCTGTTGTTCTCAGGCCTTGTTATGTGCAGCTTCTACCTGCCGGTGCGCTGGGTCTATCTGGGCTCGGAGATTCTGATCGCGATTCTTTTTGCATCGAGCCTCAATCTGCTCATGGGGTACAGCGGCCTGCTGTCGTTCGGCCACGCGGCATATTATGCACTGGGGGCCTATACATCTGGTTTGTTGCTGGTGCGGCTCGGCTGGAGCATGGAGTTGGCGATGCTGGCGGGGCCGGTTGTCGCTGCCGTCGGAGCCTTTGTGTTTGGGCTGTTCATCATGCGCGGTAATCGCGGCGGCGAGCATGCAACGTTTTTGATGTTGACGCTCGCATTCAGCCAGCTGGTCTTTGCGGTCATCTATAAATGGTATGATGTGACACGCGGCGATGACGGCGTCAGCGGTATTAACACGGCCAAATGGCTTGCCGATCCCCGCCGCTATTTTATGTTCGTTGTTGTGGTAGTGGGCCTGTGTCTGTGGCTGCTTTACCGGATCAAGAACTCGCCGTTCGGTGTGACATTGCAGGCGATCCGGGACAACGCGCAGCGCTGTGAATTCAACGGCGTCAATATTCAGCGCTATCAACTGGCCGCATTCGTTATTGCCGGCCTGTTCGCTGGCGTCGCCGGCACGCTTTATGCGTTTTTCAGCGGCACAATCTCTCCGCAACTTGCGGACTGGACTGCATCGGCGCGGCCATTCCTTGCCAACACGATGGGCGGCGTACAGAGCTTCTGGGGGCCTGTTGTGGGTGTGCTGACCTTGGAAATCATCGACAGCCAGGTCGGAAGACTGACGCAATATTCTTTGATCGCCGTTGGCATGCTGGCTATCTTTGTCGGCATGGCTTTGCCGCGCGGCATAGTCGGCGCATTCCAGGACTGGCGCGAAAAGCGAACCGCCGCTGATGGGAGCGCCGGTCCATGACGTCACGACCTGCGCTCGAAGTTCTTAATGTGACGAAACGCTTTGGGGGCTTCACCGCTGTCAACAATGTCTCGCTCTCGCTTGCTATGGGCGCGCGACATGCCCTGATCGGCCCTAATGGCGCAGGCAAGACTACACTTTTCAATCTTCTGTCTGGACGCCTTGCGATGGATGCTGGCGATGTGCGCTACCTCGGCCAGTCGATCCGCGGCCTGCCGGCCCATGCGATCTGCAAGCGCGGCATTGCACGAACGTTTCAGATCACGAGCGTCTACCCCAAACTGACAGCGTTGCAGAATGTGCAGACGGCCCTGTTTTCGCGGCTTGGCCGGGCGCGCTGGCTTTTCCGCCCTGCACGTAATGTGTGCGCTGATGAAGCGCATGAGTTTCTGGATCTGGTCAAGATTGCGCCGCTGGCTGGACGCGAGGCCGGGCTCATGTCCTACGGCGATCAGAAACGACTCGAGCTTGCTATGGTCATGGCGCTCGAGCCGACACTGTTGTTGCTCGACGAGCCAACGGCGGGCGTGGAACTCAACACGCGCCGCGAGTTAGTGGCGCTCATCAAGGACTTATGTGTGCGCAAATCGCTTACATTGTTGTTCTGCGAACATGATATGGATGCGGTGTTCGCCATCGCTGACACCATCACAGTTTTGCATCAGGGACAGATTCTTGCGCAGGGTGCTCCTGGTGAAATTCAGGACAATCCACGCGTGCGTGAAATCTATCTTGGCCATGCCCACGTGAGGGCCGCATGAGCGCGTTCCTCGATGTACAAAACCTCAATGCCTTTTATGGCTCAAGCCACGTGCTTCATGACGTCTCCATTTCGATGAATGAGGGCGAGGCCGTTTTGCTGCTCGGACGAAATGGGGCGGGCAAGACCACCTTGATGAAGGCGCTCATGGGTCTTGTGAGCGTGCGCGGAGGCCCGATCCTATTCAAGGGCACGGACATCACGGGCCTTGTGCCGCATCAGATCGCGCGCTTGGGCGTTGGCCTCGTGCCGGAAGACCGGCGCATGTTTGCGCGGCTGACGGTCGCCGAGAATCTCGAACTCGGGCGCAAACCTGGAGCAACCGGTCGCGCGGCCTGGGAGATGGATCGCATACTCGACATTTTCCCTGTGCTGCGCGAATTGCGTTCACGCAAGGCTGGCGCGCTGTCAGGCGGCCAGCAGCAGATGGTCGCCGTGGCGCGCACGCTGCTGGGCAATCCCGATGTGGTGCTGCTTGACGAACCGGCTGAAGGCCTGGCCCCGGTGATTGTGCAGGAACTTGCCCAGCAATTCATGGCCTTGCGCAAGGAAGGACTTTCGATGATCATATCGGAACAAAACCTGTCCTTTGCGCGCGCGCTGGCGGACAAGGCCTATGTGCTGGAGAGCGGCTACGTCCGTTATAGCGGTACGCTCGCAGAACTGGACGCCAACGAGGCGGAGTGGACCCGCTACATCGCATTCTGATTGGTTTGAAAACAAACGGGAGGACGCTATGGCAAGAATGGCAGCACGAACAGCTCTGGCCGCGCTCGGTATCGCGCTGACGTGGGGTGCACAAGCACAAACGCCAACCGGCAAGCCCATTGTCATTGGCATGATCGCTGAACAATCAGGGCCACTTGGCTTCTATGGCCAGGAGACTACGCGCTCCGCACAAATTTTCGTCGATCAAATGAATGCCAAAGGCGGGCTGCTCGGTCGTCCGGTTCGTCTCATCGTACGCGACAGCAAGACTGCGGTGAATGAGGCCGTTCGGCAGGCGCGCGATCTGGCTCTTTCGGAAAATGTCGACTTCCTTCTGCATTCGATCAGCAGCGCGGAATGTGTTGGGATCGGCAATGTCGCCACGCAGGCCAAAAAGATTTTGTTCAGCGCTTGCGGCAACGATGATTTCACCACCAAATCGGGCGGGCGCTATATTTTCCGCATTCCCAATATTGTTGCGCGCACACAAGGCTTCGCAGCCGCCGACTATGCGGCGCAGAAGCTGCAGAACGCGGGCAATCGCTATTATCTGATCGCTCATGATTTTGCCGCTGGTCGCGCCATCATGGAATTGTTCAAGACGCGCATCAAGGAAATCAACCCGAAGGTCGAGATCATCGGCGAGGCCTGGCCGAAACTGAACGAGGCTTCTTACGCGCCTTTCATCACTGCCATGACAGAAGCCAAGCCCGATGTTGTTTCTTATTTCTTCGCATTCGGCCTGCCTTTCTGGCAGCAGTCGGCATCCTACGAACTGGGCAAACGCTTCCCGCTGGTCAGTTCCTATTGGGGTGGCTCGGATGAAATGCAGACCTTGCCACGCAATTCGATTCCCGTTGGCGCGGTGATGGGTGGCTTGCCCTGGTATGCGATTGACGGTGAGGCCAACAAGACCTTCGTCGAGCTTTACCGCAAGACCTATAATAAACCGCCGCTGACCGCCGCTTATCTCGTGCTGCTCAACCTCGAAGCGCTGAAGGCCGGCATCGAAAAGGCAGGGACGATTGAAACGGAAAAGGTGGCCGACACCTTGCCCGGCATGGAATTCAATTCGGTCCTCGGCCCGGTCAAGATTCGCAAGTTCGACAATCAGGGCACGACACCCCTGTGGACAGGTCGGGCGGCGTGGGACGAGACACTCAACACTGGCGTCCTAACCGATATTCTGAAACTGCCAACTGAAGTGTATCTGCCTTCCGAGGAAGAAGTTAAAAAATTACGGCAGTAGGATCAAGGCAAGCGGGGGGCGGCCAATGAATACGATTGCAATGCAATTCCTCAGCGGGCTCACGAGCGCAATGTTCCTGTTCCTGCTCGCTGCTGGTCTGTCGCTTATCTTCGGTGTATCGCGCGTCATCAATGTGAGCCACGGCGCATTTTATATGCTGGGTGCTTATCTCCTCGTGACAGTCGGCCGCCTGACCACACTTGATGCCACCGGTTTCGTGTTACTCGCTATTGTGGGGAGCATCCTCGTTGGCCTGTTTGGTGGACTGCTCGAAATCCTTATCCTTCGCCATGTTTACAAGGGCGGCATGCTGTTTGTCGCACTTGTAACATTCGGAATGCTGGCGGTAATCGAGGAGACAGCCAAAATCATATGGGGTGCAGAACTCACCACGGCCACAAAACCCGCGAGCCTTGAAGGGGCCGCGCAAGTTTTCGGCGGCGCATTGCCTCATTACAATATCATGCTGATCACTGCAGGCCTTCTGCTGGCGCTCGGTGTCTGGGCGGTGGTTGAAAAGACACGGTTCGGCCTGCTTATACGCGCAGCCTCAATGGATAGGGAAATGCTGTCAGCGTTGGGGATAGATGTGCCGCGCGTTTTTACTGTAACCTTTGCGTTCGGCGCGGGTCTCGCGGGTCTGGCAGGCATCCTTGCCGCCCCCATGGTCAGCATTTCCCCGTCGATGGGGTCGTCGATCATCATTGAGGCTTTCGCAGTCGTCGTGATCGGAGGACTGGGAAGCCTGCCGGGCAGTTTGCTCGGCGCTTTCATTGTAGGCGAAGCGCTTGCATTTGGCATTCTCGCCTTGCCCGGACTGGCATTGGTGATGGTCTATTTGCTGATGGCCATCATTCTGATTCTGCGGCCAGAAGGATTGCTAGGAGGAAAGGCGAGCTAGAAATGGTTTAGCCGTCGGGGAATAATTTCTAACCTGCTGTCAGGGGTGCACCTGCCGTCTTCAAGTTCAGGTTCGTGTGAATTGAGGCTTCAACAATTGAAGCCCACTGGCGAAGCGCCGTTTCAAGGCGCGATCAATGCTCGCCGTCTCGATGACAGGGGCCAGGACGGAGATCCAGCACTTTGCTCGAACCCGCTCAGATTGGCCCTTGTGTCCATTGTGCAAGGGGGCCTTCAATTTCCCACACGACACCTTCAGTATCCCAATCGAGATGAGCCACCCCAAGCAGGCTGTCGGGAGTGATCCTCTCGAGGACCACGGTGCCAAAACCTTTTCGCGTAGGCTTGCTGGTCGGCCCCACACTTTCTTTCCAACGCAACCGAACCCGCTCTTCACCGGCGGCATCTATCCAGCGCTCCCAGGCGACATTTACTTTTCCGAAGGGTATGGAGAGTGCCCCATATTTCATGGAGTTGGTTGCCAGCTCATGAAACGCCATGCCCAGGTTCTGGGCCGCCCTGGGAGTAAGCAGCAGTTGAGGGGGCACCGTCACGTTAACGGAATGTGGTAGCGGCGCGGGTATGGAACGGGGATGAAAACTCATGACCCCTTGTACCGTCGTCATCGTTTCCCCGCCGAGGTGATCGCCAATGCGGTTTGGCTCTATTTTCGTTTCCCGCTCAGCCTGCGG
>CAMDKB010000103.1 GCA_945901195.1 Rhizobium sp. Q54 | reverse complement strand
ATGCCCTGTTCGAATTCGTCGAAGCCAATCTTGGCGTGTTTACGCGTCCATGGCGTTTTCAGGCCTTCATCCTCGTGCATGAATTCGGTCATCGCCCCATGCGCCCATTCCACATGTACGGGATCGACCGAGTTCTCCATGATCTGCAGCCAATTGCAGGCAATGACTGTGCGGCCGATCTGCCGCATGACGCCCTTGGCGACGAGGCCATCGAGTTTGGGAAGCACTGGTGCGGGGAGGGGGCCCATATAAGCAAAGATCAACCCGCCAAGCTCTTGCACCGGATAGCCGGCTATCGCCTTCTGGCCCAGCAGTGCGTGGCGCGTTTCATTCGGCAATTCGGTGCAACGGCCTTCGGCGTTGAACTTCCAGCCGTGGTAGGGGCAGCGCAGGCCGTCCTCGGCGGGAATGCCATAGGCGAGCGAGGCGTTGCGATGTGGGCAGGTCTCGCCGATCAGGCCCATCGTGCCGCTGCGGTCCTTGTAGAGAACCAGGTTTTCGCCGAGCACGCGAACCTTGTGGGTCCATTTATTTTCGATATCGGCTGCAGTTGCTATCGGCTGCCAGTAGCGGCGGAGCAAGGCGCCCATGCGTGAACCGGGGCCAATTCGGGTGAGAACTACATTTTCCTCTGGGGTCATCATGTGCGTTTCTCCCGGCGTGTTGTTGCTGTTGACGGCAGTCTATCGCCGGTTGCAGGAAAATGGGAGTCTGGAAGTGGGAAGCCGGGACGACGGCGTGAAAGACCGTAAACTGGGCCTCCAGGAGAGGCCGCTCCACAGGCGAGTGTCTCGAACCCCCCTCTTCGCCCGCAGACAACAGCGTCGATTGACTTGCAGCCCTCCCGGTCCAATATATCGGCTTTCTGGAGCTTCCATGCCGCGTTTCAAAATAGAACCAGCCGAAGAAATGACCGGCCCGGGCTGCGCTTGCTGCGGGGGCGATGGCGGCGCGCGAGGTTTCGTCTATGAGGGCGAAACGCCGCTGGCGGTCTATTTTGCGGAAGCTGGCGGCATGTCGTCCAAGCCGGTCGTGTTGATCGGTGCCGTTATCGGCAAATGGGAAGGCGAGACAAAAAAAGAAGATCGCGTCTGCCTCGCCTTCGCTTGCTCAAAAAATGAAGGCAAGTTCGAAAAAGAGCCAACGATTCCCTATCTGCTCGCCTATCCCGAATTCACCATGCTGGGAGAAAAAGTGCAGCCGGAAGTGGCTGCCGCGCATGAGGAATTTGCGCGCGCAGGCGAAATCGTCGATGCGATCATTGATCAGGATCCGCGCTTTTATCACCTGCGCCCGGACGATGCGCCGCGCCGCTCCCGCTTTGTGGCAGATGCGCCAAGCGCAGAAAGCTAGAAGAGCCGAAAACTGGCGAGGGTGAAAGCTAGATCCCGTCCTCGGGGCTCCACCGCCCGTGCTTTAACCAGCGTTCGAGCAGCCAGAAGTGATCGTTACCGAAGAACTTCTCGCCGTCTGCAATGACAAAGGGAACGCCGAAAACGCCATTGGCGATGGCTGCGTCCACTTTCCTGACGAGCGATTGCTTTACTTCATCCGTCGCCAGAGCCGCCAGAACCCTGGCGCGATCAAGGCCCAGTGTTGCAGCAACATCTGCGCTGATATCCGGCGGGGTGATGTCAATGCTTTCGACCCACAGCTTTGCATACATGCGTTTCGCAAATTCAACGGCCAGCGGCGCATCAAAGGACTTGATCCAGTTGAAGCAACGCATGGCCGCAAGTGAATTGTGTCCCTTCAATCCATGCTTGCGATAGGGCACGCCATAGAGCGCAGCGAAGCGCTCCATCTCGATGGCCAGATAAGGACCTTTGAGGGGATAGGTGGGCAGGGGATTCATGCCCATGACTTTCAGGACGGTGATGCCGATGAGCACAGGCCGCCACTCGACGCTACGGCCGTGGCGTGCGGCGATTTTTTCAATCTGTGTGGATGCCAGATAGCCGAAGGGCGAAAACAGATCGAAATAAAAGGCGATGGATTTGCCGGGTGAATCACTTGAAATCATGGACTTTGATCCTCCATTCACGGGCCTTAAAAAAGACCCCCTCGTGCTGAGAGCCACCGCAGGCGGCGTCTTGAGGCATGAGGGAGTCGAAAGGCTTATGCCTGCTGCACTCGTCCTTCAAGTCAGCTCGCTGAGGCAAGCCTTATCAAGGAAAGGGCAGTATATCAAAAATGCAACGGCTTGACCTGTTTCACACCGGGGATCGTTGCGATCTTGTCGAGGCACGCGGGCGCAAGATCGCCATCGATGGCGACAAGCGCGATGGCTGAACCACCTGGCGCATCGCGGCCAAGCGCAAAAGTTGCAATGTTGGTGCCCGATTCGCCGAGCAAGCCGGCGAACTTGCCGATGAAGCCGGGCCTGTCCTCGTTGGTCACGTAGATCATCGAAGGGGCAAATTCGGTATCGATCTTCATGCCCTTGATGGCGACGATACGGGATTTGCCGTCATGGAAGACTGTGCCGGAAACCGAACGCTCCTGACGCTCTGTTGTGACGCTGATCGTGATCAATGATTCATAATCGCCTTCAGCAGCGCGCGTGACTTCATCAATGGTGATGCCACGCTCCTTGGCGACGATGGGCGCCGATACGACATTCACATCCGACAGCATGGGCCGCAAAAACCCTGCGATAGCTGCAGACGTCAGCGCCTTCACTTTCAGTGACGACACTGTGCCCTCATAGGTGATGGTGATTTTCTTCACGCCCGTTTCAGTCAATTGACCGGCAAACGAGCCAAGCTTTTCGGCAAGTGCGATGAACGGTTTCAGGCGCGGCGCTTCTTCGGCTGTTATGGAGGGGAAGTTTATGGCGTTCGAGATCGCGCCGCGGATGAGATAATCCGACATTTGTTCTGCAACCTGCAGCGCCACGTTTTCCTGTGCTTCTGTCGTTGAAGCGCCAAGGTGCGGTGTGCAAACCACGTTGGGATGGCCGAACAAGGGATTATTGACAGCGGGTTCTTCGGAGAACACGTCGAATGCGCCTGCCGTAACCTGGCCGGAGTCCAGTGCTGCGCGCATGGCAGTTTCATCTACCAGTTCGCCGCGCGCACAATTGATGACGCGTACGCCCTTCTTCGTCTTGGCGAGATTGGCGGCGCCCATGATGCCGCGTGTCTGCGGCGTCAAAGGTGTGTGAAGGGTGATGAAATCGGCGCGAGCCAGGAGATCGTCGAGTTCGACCTTTTCAACGCCAAGATCAATCGCGCGTTCGGGGCTGAGGAAGGGATCGAACGCGATCACACGCATTTTCAGGCCAATGCCGCGAGTGGCGACGATGGAGCCGATGTTGCCGCAACCGATGATGCCGAGAGTCTTGCCGGTAATTTCAACACCCATGAAGCGGTTCTTTTCCCACTTGCCAGCCTGTGTGGAGGCGTCGGCCTGAGGGATTTCGCGCGCGATGGCGAACATCATGGCGATGGCGTGTTCGGCAGTCGTGATCGAATTGCCGAAAGGCGTATTCATCACGATGATGCCCCTGGCTGTCGCGGCGGGAATATCGACATTGTCGACGCCAATGCCGGCGCGGCCGATCACCTTCAGCCGTGTAGCTTTTTCAAGCAATTTTGCTGTGACTTTTGTTGCGGACCGAATGGCAAGGCCATCGTAATTGCCGATGATTTCGGCAAGCTTATCCTTGTCCTTGCCGAGATTGGGCTGGAAGTCGACTTCAACACCGGCATCTTTAAAAATCTGGACGGCGGCATTCGAGAGAGCATCTGAAATGAGTACGCGGGGCTTTGTCATGAGTGCACCTTTGATGGTGATTTAATTGGGAGGTTTGTCATCCCGGATGCCGAAGGCGATCCGGGATCGTTTTGTGGCTTGCGGTCATTCCGCAAAACGCGCGGCGTTTAAGCGGGATTGTCAAAGAGAATTAGGGTGGGGTCCTGGCTCTCGCTTGCGCTCCGCCGGGATGACAGCAATGAATTAAGCCGCTTTTGCCAGAGCAGCTTTCACGCTTGCAAAAGCCCAGTCGAGCCAATCGGTGAGGGCTGTCAAATCGTCAGCCTCGATGGTGCTGCCGCACCACACGCGAAGGCCGGCAGGCGCATCGCGATAGCCATCGATATCGAAGGCGATCTTTTCTTTTTCGAGAAGCGCCGCCAGGTCCTTGACGAATTGTGCCTGGGCCTCTTCTGGCAGTGAGGCGATCGCGGGATCGACGACTTTCAGACAAACGCTGGTGTTTGAGCGGATGGCCGGGGACGAGGCCAGGAAATCCACCCAGTCGGTCTTGCGAACCCAGTTCGCCATGACTGCAAGGTTTGAATCAGCCCGTCCCGCAAGACCTTCCAGCCCACCGATGGATTTGCCCCATTGCAACGCGTCGATATAATCTTCAACACAAAGCATGGATGGGGTGTTGATGGTATCGCCGACGAAAATGCCTTCGATCAGCTTGCCATTGTTGGTCATGCGGAAGATTTTCGGCATCGGCCAAGCAGGCGTATAAGTCTGCAAGCGCTCGACGGCGCGGGGACTGAGGATGAGCATGCCGTGCGCTGCTTCGCCTCCGAGCACTTTCTGCCAGGAGAATGTGACGACATCGAGTTTGGAGAAATCCATGCGCTGGGCAAAGCAGGCGGATGTCGCATCACAGATCGTCAGGCCCTTGCGATCTTCGGGAATCCAGTCAGCATTGGGAACACGTACGCCTGATGTTGTGCCGTTCCATGTGAACACGACGTCATTGTCGAAATTCACGGTGGCGAGATCGGGGAGTTCGCCGTAACCGGCATTCAGGATGCGCGCGTCTTTCAGTTTCAGTTGTTTGGCGACATCGGTCACCCAGCCTTCGCCAAAGCTTTCCCAGGCAAGCATGTCAACGCCACGCGCGCCGAGCAGCGACCACATCGCCATCTCAACGGCGCCGGTGTCGGAAGCGGGGACAATGCCGATGCGATAATCGGCAGGAACCTGCAGGATTTCGCGTGTGAGATCGATGGCGAGTTTCAGCTTCACCTTGCCAACTTTGGCGCGGTGCGAGCGGCCGAGCGGTGCATCTTTCAGGTTGTCGAGAGACCAGCCGGGCCTTTTGGCGCAGGGGCCGGAAGAAAAGTTCGGGTTTACCGGACGTTTTGCGGGCATAGTTATTGTCATAATAGCCATCCTTTCAGATGAGCGCCTCCCGTTGGGGGGAGGTGTCCCGCTGCGGGCGATACGCGAGAACGGGTCCGCGCGTCAAGCGTTCTTTGCAGGTTGCGGCAAATAGGCATCGCGCTGGAGCGCACAAACAAAGACGGCGGGTTGCCCCGCCGTTTGAATAGTTCAAGGGGACTGCGATAGATCAATCGATCATGTAACGAACGCCGATGCGGTATTCGCTGATCGAGTTTGCTTTTGCCGTGGAGGTGTATTTGCCAAGGTTGACGTAGCGGTAGCCCAAGTCGATTTTGGCGTTCGGGCTGACATCATAGGCAATGCCGGCCATGAGAGCCCAGGCCATGTTGAAGTTGCGCCGGGAAATCGTGGCGCGATGATCCTGCACACCAAATTGAGTGATAGGCTTTGCAACGACAACGCCGTTGTTGTCCATCCACAATTCAGGAAGGGGAGACGGATTTGGCATTGTTAGTGTTGGGCCGTAATGAAGGCCATTGGCTGCCGTATACCAATCATAATTTCCCGCAGCCCTGCTATAGACTGTGCCGACGCCGGCGCCCACATATGGGGTTACACCCGCCCAGGTGCCGAGGTCCAGATAACCATTGAACAGGAGTGTATGGCGACCTAACGAGCCTGTTTGCTTGGAATAGCAGCTGTTTTCCTGAGCGTGGACGGCAACCAAAACGCCGTTCAGATCGTTCACCGGGTTGACGCCATCGTAGCAAGTGAAGTTCGCCGACTGCGTGGCGACATTCAATTGCTTGAAGTAATTGTATGTCATGTCAGCGCGGAACCAATTGTTGAACTTGTATCCGGGGCCGATGTTAAGTGACCATGAGTTTTGTTGTTTCGATTTTGAAGCCAGTGCAAGATCAGGAAAAACGGAGGGCGTCTTCTCGCGCGCCCATGTGATATCTCCACGCAGATACCAGCCCGTACCGAATTCCAGCTTCTCTTGTGAGCCAAGAGCCGGGGCTTCGGGCGGGAACATATCGGCGGCGCTGGCGCCTGAAATGATGCAGGCGCTGATTGCACAAGCAACAGAGATGGCCTTGATGACTGACATAGCGCTATTCCCTCAAACTCGTGCACTGCGCAACGAGGAAAACTGATACGGGTTCACACTGTCAGAGTTTGCTTAATGGCCACTTAACCATAAGAGAAATTGTCGCTTGACTGCAAAATTTTTCAAAAATTCTGTATTTATTTTTAAATAAAATGGCTGTGCAGCAGCGTTAAACAAAAACGACGCGGGGTTGCCGCGTCGTCGTGTTTCATATGTTAGTTTTGTTTAGTACTTTCGAATGAGCGGTTGCTGAAAGGCCATCGGCGCTGGCGCATAACCGGAGTCGCCAAACATGTAGCGAAGGCCGATGCGCACATCGTGCGATGCGAGTTTCACGCGATGCGTTTCGAAGCCGCAGGCGACAGCGCCGCCGCAATCAATGCGACCGCTGTTCATGCTGCCCTTGTCGAGATAGCGATAACCGACGTCGAGCTTCATGTTTGGCGCCAGATTGACGGCCATGCCTGCCATCACAGCCCATGCGAAATTGTTCTTGGTCACGGCAGGCGCTGTGCCGAAGCCGCCCTGGTTGATGCCATTGTCTGTGATCGACCCAATACGATTGTTGGCCATGCCGACGCCAAGACCCAGATAGGGGGTCACGTTGTACCAGGTGCCGAGATCCACATAGCCATTGGCGAGGAATACAGCGCTCGAGATATTGCCATGGTAGAGATCAACGCAGCGATTTGCGTTTGCGCAGGGAGCCGCAGGAGCGGCGGGGCCGGTGTAGGATTCTACCTGCCGCCAGCGAGCGCCGCCTTGGTATTCAGCGGTCGCATCGGCCCGGAACCAGCTGTTGAACTGATAACCAACGCCCACACCAGCCATCAGATGCGAGGACATCGAACCCTGGTCATATTGCAGTCCTGGCACGGCAAAGCCTGCATCGAAGCTGGAGCGGAATTTTTCCTGACGGTTCTGGCCAATTCCCACGTCGCCACGAATGTACCAGCCGGAAAATTCAGCGGCGGGCATTGAACGGGGCGCCTCCATGGGCGGCGGCGGCGGCAAGATATCTGCCGCGAATGCTGTCCCCGCAGACAGAGCAATTGTGCTCGACAGTGCGAGGGCCTTTATACTGCCCTTGAAAACGCCCATGGCGGAATTCCTTAATTGTGCCGGGCACAATACGGCCCACGCGAATGACGACAGGGCCACCATGGGGAAAAGATGTTAAAGTCCTATTAAGCCTAAAAATTAAGGCTGATATTGTGTTAAACGGCGGCAGACATAATCCGCCAATGTATAGTTTATGTAATGGTAAAAACATAAAGAATTGATTTCAGGCAGCAGCGCGCCAGATGTTTTAAGCGCAGAGAATTGTCTTCCTTTCAGCCTGCTCAGAAGACCGAAGGGCGCGTTTCATCCGGGTTTCAACGCCCGAATGATTACTCTGCGGCCGCTGAAACTGCACGTCCGTGGCCAGCTATGGCATCGCAAACCATATCGACAACTCTTTCCACCAGAACCAGATCGTCGCCTTCGCCCATTACGCGGATAACGGGTTCGGTCCCGGATGGGCGAATCACCAAGCGTCCGCCCTTGCCAAGCTGCTGCTCACCCTCGGCAATGATTCGCGCGACGGAATCCTTGCCCAATGGATCGCCGCTCGAAATGCGCACGTTCTTCAGGATCTGGGGTAGCGGTTCGAATTTCCGGCACGCCTTGCTGACAGCCTGTCCGGAGCGTTGCACGACGGCGAGTACCTGCAGAGCGGCCACAAGGCCGTCACCAGTGGTGATGAAATCGGAAAGGATGAGGTGGCCGGATTGTTCCCCGCCGACATTGAAGCCGTGTTCACGCATGTGCTCCAGCACGTAGCGATCACCCACGGCTGTGCGTGCCAGGCTCAGGCCAATCGATTGCAGATAGCGCTCAAGGCCAAGATTGGACATGATGGTAGCGACGATGCCGGGCTTTGACAGGCGACCGTCTTCTTTCCAGCTTTCGGCGACCACGGCCATCAGTTGGTCGCCATTCACGACATGGCCGGTTTCGTCAACAATGATGACACGGTCGGCGTCGCCGTCCAGGGCAATGCCTATGTCAGCGCGAGTCTCGCGGACCTTGGAGATCAGCGCATCGAGCGACGTGGAGCCGACTTCGCGGTTGATATTGAGACCGTCCGGGTCAACGCCAATCTCGAAGACTTCGGCGCCCAGCTCCCAGAGCGCCTCGGGGGCGGCCTTGTAGGCAGCGCCGTGGGCGCAATCAATGACAATCCGCATACCTTCCAGAGAGATATTGCGGGGCAGGGTGCGTTTGGCGAATTCGATGTAACGGGCGCGGCCATCGTCCAGCCGCTTGGCGCGGCCAATACTGTTGGCGCGCGCCAGGCGGGGCGTCAGGTCGCTGTCAATCAGGGTTTCGATTTCGCGCTCGATATCATCGGAGAGTTTGAACCCGTCCGGTGCGAACAGCTTGATGCCGTTGTCTTCATAGGAATTGTGCGACGCCGAGATCATCACGCCAAGATCGGCGCGCATGGAGCGCGTCAACATCGCGACAGCGGGCGTCGGCAGTGGGCCGAGTAGTATCACGTCCATGCCGACAGACGTAAAGCCTGCCACCAGAGCATTCTCGATCATGTAGCCAGACAGGCGCGTATCCTTGCCTATGACAACGCGATGGCGATGTTCGCCACGAGTGAATTGCAACCCCGCTGCCTGCCCCACGCGCAGGGCCAGATCAGGCGTGATGACGCCGTTGGCCCTGCCGCGGATGCCGTCAGTCCCAAAATATCTGCGTGTCATGCCCAAGCCCTTGCAGCCCAGCCGCGCCGCCCGATGGGCGCTGGCGGCAAACTTCTGAATCGCGTCCATTCTACAATCAATCCTTGCGGAACGTCTTCACGAAAAATAAAGATGTTTAACACGCCGAAATCCCTGCGGAGAGCGCCATGAACGTGAAAATCTATCATAATCCCGCCTGCGGCACGTCCCTCACGGTGATGGGTCTGTTACGCGACAAAGGGATTGAACCGGAGGTCGTGGAATATCTGAAGACGCCGCCTTCCCGTGACGACATGAAAAAGCTGCTGAAAGACATGGGGATCACGCCGCGCGAAATATTGCGCCGCAAAGGTTCACTTTTTGACGAACTTAACCTGGGGAATCCAGACCTGACGGATGACCAGTTGCTGGATGCGCTGGGGCAGAACCCGATCCTCATGGAGCGCCCCATCGTCGTGACGCCTAAAGGTACGCGGGTGTGCCGTCCCTCTGATCGGTTGCAGGAATTGCTGTAGCTTCACCTGGAGGCCTTATACAGGGGCGTTCGCGATTTCCAACGCGATGCGTCAACTTACAACGCTTTTGAATTGAAGGCCTTGGTATCAGCGGGCTCCGAAGCGCTCGGCGATCAGGATGCCGCCCGTCACAAAGATCAGCGCGAAGGTGTGGAAGAGTGCGAATTCTTCGCCGAGGGTCAGGACTGACATAACAGATCCGACCAATGGCGCCAGATTCTGGAATTGCGCCGCCCTTCCAGGGCCAACCAGTTCGACCGCTCGCATGAAGAAAATCTGCCCGAGCATGCTGGTGAAGAAGGCCACGTAAATCAACGCGAGCCACCCCTTCCATGATGGCCAGAACGTCAGCCCGAGTGAAAATTCGACTGCCAGCATAGGCAGGGAGATCATGAACGAACCCAGAGCAATGAAACAGAAGAACGAATAATTGGGCATTGGCGGGCGGTAGCGCAGGGCCAGAATATAAATTGTGTAAAAAAAGACGGATGCGAGCATCAAGAGATCGCCCCGGTTCAGGTTCACATTGCCCAGCTGAAGAAGATTGCCCTGGGTCGCCAGCAGCAATACGCCGATGGTGGAGACGATCAGCCCCAACATCCGCACCGGGCCTATTCTTGTGCCGAACCAGAGCCACGCGCCGACCATCACTGCCACAGGGCCTGCGCCTTGCAGGATCGAGAGATTGATCCCGGTCGTATAGCGCCCGCCGATGAAGATGGCGGCATTGCTGGCAGTCATCAACAGCACCATGCAGAAGATGAAACCCGGCCGGCTCTTCGCCCTTTGCCAGTCTTGCCCGAACGAAGCGGGACGAAACGCCATCACCGCAAAGCCGACCAGCGCCCAGCGCAGGCAGACTATGGTCATGGGCGAGATTTCAGTTGAGGCCACCCGGATGACCGGTGAATTTGAGCCCCACATAACCATTGTGAGCACCAGCAGAACCCAGGCCTTGTCGCCGCAACGGTTCAAAAATGCGTACAGGGCGTTCTTTGCAGGCGCAGGATCGTTCATCCCTGACCGGCCTTCCATCGTTCGGCCAGCACAATGCCCGCAAGCACCAGAACGAAACCCACGGCGTGATACCAGGCGAAGGGTTCGCCCAGAACGGCGACAGCCATCAACGCACCGCTCACGGGCACGAAATTGTAGAACAGCCCCGTGCGCTGTGGTCCGATCAACTCGACGCCGCGCATATAGAATAATTGCGAGAGCAAGGTCGGGAACACTCCGACATAAACGATGATGGCCCAACCCTTCCACGTGGGGACCAGGCCTTCACCTGTTACGAATTCGCCGATCATGAAGGGCAGGGACGTCAACAACGCGACCGCGCCCATGACTGCAAAGAAGACGAGGGGCGGCACAGGCGGTCGATTGCGTAATGAAACGGTATAACCAGCATGCATCATGGACGCTGTAATCATCATAATATCGCCGGTGTTGAATTCGAGATTGCGAAGCACGGACAGATCGCCCCGTGTTGCGACCATGAGAGCGCCGGCAATGGTCAGCACCAGAGCGGCCATAATGGCGGGCCCGGCCTTCATGCGCAGAAAAATCCAGGCGAAGACAATGGTGAAAGCAGGCACAACCGAACAGAGCATGGCGATGTTTACGCCGCTGGTGCGCGCGCCTGCGCCAAAAAACAGCACACTATATAAAGTATAGCCGACGCCCGACGAAAGCAGGATGAAAAGCCAGTGCTGCTTCAGAACTTCGCGTTGGCCCTTCAGCGACCGCCAGACCAGAGGCAGCATGATAGCGCTCGCGACAAACCAGCGCATCCCACCGAGCAGGGTCGGTGAGGTTTCGCCCGGCGCTATACGGGCCGCTACCACATTGCTTGCCCAGAACAGCACGCAAAGCGACAGAAGGAGCCAAGGATTCTTCCAGGCACGGGAGATAATTTTGCCAAACATTGCGGAAATTTGTTCCAGGTGGCGCAAATCCGCAGGGCGGCAGGCGCGAAAGATTCATTTTCTTCGCGCACAATGGACTGCCGATGGGTTCAGGTCGAGCCCCGACCGGGCAGTTTGCAGGGCAATCGGGTGAAGAAGTCCGTGACAATCTGGTGAAAGGCTGAATCTGTCGCGGTCCACTGATTCTTGAGGTGGAGCACGACGATGGCGCATGATGGACTAGACTTCGCAGCGGCTGTTGAGACGACAAGTTTTCTTCGTTAC
>CAMDKB010000102.1 GCA_945901195.1 Rhizobium sp. Q54 | reverse complement strand
GGTGGAAGCGCCGAGAAAATAACCTGGCATGTCCGTGTGCCCGTCGAGCAGGCTCATGACGTTCATGTTTCACCGCTGCTAATAGGGCCAGTACGGCATATAGCGATCATCCTCCACGATGTAACCGAGGTCTTGCGGGTCGAGCGCATGAGGGTGGATTTCATTGCCAATGCCAGTCATGAATTACGGACACCGCTGGCGTCCATGCTCGGTTTTGTCGAGACGTTGCAGGGCGCGGCGCGCGATGACCCCAAGGCGCGTGAGTCTTTCCTGGAGATCATGCGCAATCAGGGACGGCGCATGGCGCGTTTGCTGGACGATCTGCTTCAATTGAGCCGCATCGAACAGAATGAACATCTTCAACCACGAGATCAACTCAATCTGGCTGATGTCGTAGGACATGTCGTCGATACGCTCTCGCCTATGGCGCAGGGGGCTGGCGTCCAGCTTGTCGTGGATCTGCCCCGGAGCGTGCAGGTGACAGGCGCGCGAGACGAACTCATACGCGTGGCGGAAAACCTTATCGAGAATGCAATCAAATACGGCGGCGAGACACAACAGCCCCCGGCGCGCGTGGAAATTGGGCTGAAGGCAGCGGGCCGTGAGGCAATCCTGACGGTGCGCGATTTCGGACCAGGCATAGCTCGCGAGCATTTGCCTCGTCTCACGGAGCGCTTTTATCGCGCCGATGCGCCTGCAAGCCGCGCCAAAGGCGGTACTGGCCTCGGACTCGCCATCGTCAAGCATATTGTTGCGCGGCATCGCGGCAGTCTTACCATTACCAGCACAGAGGGAGAGGGCGCGGAGTTTCGTGTCACACTGCCAGCATCAGGCTCGTGAATCATTGAAATTCAAACAATTAAGTCTTCATATCAGTGTCACTGAAACTTCGTATCACTAGCATCGTGCCGGACTAAAAAAGCACCGGGACAGGGTGGCCCCTAGCTGCTCGCACGTGTAACCAAGGGTTAAGAAATGAACATCAGTCGATTCATCCGCCCAGCGGCCATCGCCGCCGCGATCGCCGTCTCCACCCTCGCCGCTCACGCGATCGACATCACGGGTGCTGGCGCAACTTTCCCCTATCCCGTCTACGCCAAATGGGCTGACGCCTACAAAAAAGAGACCAGCAATGGACTGAATTATCAGTCCATTGGTTCGGGCGCAGGCATCAAGCAGATTCAGGCCAAGACAGTCACCTTTGGCGCAACTGACGCGCCGCTGACTGTGGCTGATCTTGAGAAGAACGGTCTGGTTCAATGGCCAATGGTCATGGGCGCCATCGTCATGGTCGTGAACCTCGAAGGCGTGAAGCCTGGTGAACTGGTTCTTGACGGCAAGGCCGTCGCCGACATTTATCTCGGCAAGATCAAGACCTGGGACGATGCTGCCATCAAGAAGCTGAATGCGAAGGTCAATCTGCCTTCCACCCAGATCATCGTTGTGCGCCGCTCCGATGGTTCGGGCACGACCTTCAATTTCACTGATTATCTCGCCAAGGTCAGCCCGGAATGGGCGCAGAAGCCCGGTTCTGGCGCGGCAGTGGAATGGCCCGTAGGCGTTGGCGCAAAGGGTAACGAAGGCGTTGCCGGCAATGTCGCGCAAACCAAAAATTCCATCGGCTATGTTGAGTATGCCTATGCCAAGCAGAACAAGCTCACATTTACGGGTCTTGTGAACAAGGCGGGCAAAGCGGTGCAGCCTTCTGTTGAAACTTTCCAGGCTGCTGCTTCCAACGCTGATTGGGCCAAAACGCCCGGTTATCGCGTTATCCTGACTAACCAGCCGGGCGATGCCTCATGGCCGATCACTGCAGCGACCTTTATTCTCATGCACAAGGTTCCTGTCGACAAGAACGCAGCGTCTGAAGCGCTGAAGTTCTTCGCATGGTCGTTCGAAAAGGGCGACAAAATGGCTGAAGAACTCGATTACATCCCGATGCCCGGCGCCGTGGTCAAGTTGATCAAGGCGACATGGGAAAAGGAAATTGCCACAAAATAAGTGTGACAAACGGGAGCGGGCAATTGTCCTCTCCCGTTTACCTTTGATTCAACTTGCAAGCCGGAGCATTCCGGCCAAAGCAATCCAGACCGATTGCAGTGCGTGGCACAGGAGTTTCAGGTGACGGATATGGCAGTTGAATCTGCGCACATGGCGCAAGCGGACATCCCGCTGGATCGCGCAAAGGCGCTGAGCGCTTTCAAACTGGGCGACGTAAGTTTCTATTGGCTCACACGCATTTCGGCCATTTGTGTATTGCTCATTCTGGGTGGCATCATTGTTTCTCTGATCATCGGCGCGTGGCCGGCCATCAGGGAATTTGGATTTTCATTCCTGTTCACCCAGCGCTGGGCGCCGTCTGCTCAGCCGACACCTGTTCTTGGCGCTCTTGGGCCCATCTATGGAACCTTGATCACCTCATTCATTGCGATGTTGATCGCGGTGCCCGTGGGACTTGGGATCGCAATTTTCCTCACCGAACTGTGTCCGATGTCCTTGCGCCGCCCGATTGCCATGGCGATTGAACTTCTCGCCGGCATTCCATCGATCATCTACGGCATGTGGGGTTTCTTTGTTCTGGGGCCTTTTCTTGCCAACTCGGTCGAGCCCGCCATCATCGCCTTTTTTGCGCCAATACCCATTCTGAATACGATTTTTGCCGGGCCAGCGTCCAACCTCAGTCTATTCAATGCTTCGCTGATTCTGGCGATCATGATCCTGCCATTCATCACCGCGATATCGCGCGATGTTTTTGCGACAGTTCCGCCGGTGCTGAAAGAATCAGCTTACGGCATGGGCTGCACGACATGGGAAGTCGCCCGCAATGTGATGATCCCCTACACACGTGTCGGATTGATCGGGGGCGTCATGCTGGCGCTGGGCCGCGCCCTGGGCGAGACCATGGCGGTAACCTTTATCATCGGCAACTCATTCCGGATCGAACCTTCGATCTTTGCACCGGGCACGACGATATCAGCAGCCATTGCGAGCGAGTTTGCGGAAGCTGATGGTGTTCATCAATCCGGTCTCATTCTGCTTGGCCTCCTCCTCTTCGTTCTGACATTCTTCGTTCTCACCTGCGCGAGATTGTTGCTCATGCGCATTGAACGCAAGGCGGGAGCTTAAGATAATGAACCCGATTTATGCGTCCCGCCGGCGTAAAGACATCATCATTCGTGGCCTCTGCGTCGCTGCTGCGGCTTTCGGTATCGGCTGGCTCACACTTATTCTGGGCAGTCTGCTGTGGAATGGCCTGAGCAGCCTGGGGCTGAATGTGTTCACCCAGATGACCCCGCCGCCCGGCGTGAAGGATGGCGGCCTGTTGAACGCTATTGTTGGATCGCTGATCATGACAGTCATCGGTGTCGCCATCGGCGCGCCTCTGGGCATGTTTGCTGGCACTTATCTCGCCGAATATGGCCGCCATGACAAACTCAGCTCGGTGATCCGTTTTATCAACGATATCTTGCTCAGTGCGCCTTCGATCATCATCGGCCTGTTCATCTACGGCGCAGTCGTTGTGCCCATGGGCGGCTTCTCGGCCTTTGCCGGTTCGCTGGCGCTGGCTGTGATCGTCATCCCGGTCGTGGTGCGCACAACAGAGGATATGCTCGCGCTGGTGCCAACAGCGCTTCGCGAAGCCGCCTCAGCTCTTGGCCTGCCGCGCGCTTATGTGATCACACGGATTGCCTACAAGGCGGCGCGTGCCGGCCTTATCACCGGCATTCTGCTGGCGACTGCCCGCGTCGCAGGCGAGACAGCGCCTTTGCTCTTTACCGCTCTCAGCAATCAGTTCTGGAGCGTTGATCTGACCAAGACGATGGCGAACTTGCCGGTCACCATCAATAATTTTGTCAACAATCCTGATCCGAACTGGAAAAGTCTGGCCTGGGCAGGCGCCTTGCTGATCACACTTTCAGTTCTCACCTTGAATATAGTTGCGCGTTATGTTGGCGCCGAGAGGACACCAAAATGAGTGGTACAGATTCCGTTACGTTGTCTGAAGGCGCTGGCTCGATGGTAAATCACCCCGTCAAGCTGGCCGTGAAAAATCTTGATTTCTTTTATGGCCAGACGCGCGCGCTCAAGGGCATCAATCTGTCGCTGTACAAGAATATCGTGACGGCCTTTATCGGCCCATCAGGTTGCGGCAAGTCAACATTGCTGCGCGTGCTCAACCGCATGTATGATCTTTATCCGGCACAGCGCGCGACAGGTGAAGTTTTGCTCGATGGGCAGAATGTGCTTGATCCCAAACTTGATCTCAATCTGTTGCGCGCCCGTGTTGGCATGGTGTTTCAAAAGCCTACACCTTTCCCAATGACGATCTATGACAATATCGCCTTCGGCATCAAGCTTTACGAAAAGCTCCCCAAAAGCGAAATGGATGGCCGTGTCGAACAGGCGCTGAAGGGCGCTGCGCTCTGGAATGAAGTGAAAGACAAGCTCAACGCCAGCGGCCTCAGCCTTTCAGGTGGCCAGCAACAACGTCTGTGCATCGCGCGCACTGTCGCCATCAAACCGGAAGTTATCCTGTTTGACGAACCTTGTTCGGCGCTCGATCCGATTTCAACGGCGAAAGTTGAAGAACTTATCGACGAATTGAAATCGCAATATACCATCGCAATTGTCACACATAACATGCAGCAGGCGGCGCGCGTCTCGCAGTTTACGGCTTTCATGTATCTGGGTGATCTCGTTGAATTCGACGAGACGAACAAGATATTCACCAAGCCGTCAAAAAAGCAGACCCAGGAATATATCACCGGCCGCTTCGGTTGATTCCTCTCATTACGGACCACAACGATGTCAGATCATACCGTTAAAGCCTATGACAAGGAACTCGAACAGATCGGCCTCAAGATTGCTGAAATGGGTGGCATCGCCGAGAAAATGCTCGTCGACGCCATGGGGGCCTTATCAACACAGAATGCGGAGCTTGCTGCGCGCACTGTCAGCTGCGATCCAAAACTCGACAAATTGCAGCGCGAAGTTGAAGAGGCCGCCATTCTCACAATCGCGCGGCGGCAACCGGTGGCGGGCGATCTGCGGGAAATCGTCGGTGCAATTCGCACGGCCAGCGACCTCGAAAGAGTCGGCGACCTTGCCAAGAATATTGCCAAGCGCGCCATCAAGGTTATCTCCGACGCCCGCGTGCCGCGTGCAACAGTCGGCCTGAAACATATGGGCGATCTTGCCGCGATTCAGCTTAAGGATGTGCTGGATGCTTACAGCTCCCGCGACGCTGTGCGCGCCAAGGCTGTCTGGATGCGCGATGCAGAAATAGATGCGCTTGAGGATTCAGTGTTTCGTGATCAGCTCACCTTCATGATGGAAGATCCGCGCAACATCACCTATTGTACGCATCTTCTGTTCTGCTCGAAAAACATTGAACGGATTGGCGATCATGCGACCAATATCGCGGAGACGATTCATTATCTCGTCACAGGCGAGAACCTGCCAATCGAACGACCCCGTACCCCCGAGAAATTCACAAGTTGACAAGGCGGTATACTTGAAATCCAACTCTGCAGGCGGCCTCGAAAATGTCTATTGAAACGATGCACGCCGGCTCACGCAGCGCGGGGGCCGCTCCAAGAATTCTCGTTGTCGAAGACGAAGAAGCGCTTTCACTTCTCCTCAGCTACAATCTAGAAGCGGAGGGCTTCCGGGTCGAACGCGAAGCGCGCGGTGACGGTGTCGAAACGCGCCTTTCCGAAGCACTGCCAGATCTTGTGATCCTCGACTGGATGTTGCCAGGCGTCTCCGGCCTCGAACTTTGCCGCCGTATTCGCGCCCGCGAAGATTCGCGCACCCTGCCGATCATCATGCTTACAGCGCGCGGTGAAGAAGCCGAACGCGTGCGGGGTCTTTCAGTTGGCGCTGACGACTATGTCGTCAAACCTTTCTCTGTGCCCGAACTGATGGCGCGCGTTCACGCACTTCTGCGCCGCGCCAAACCCGAGCGCGTAGCCTCGCGGCTTCTGCGCGGCGACCTGGCGCTTGATCGTGAGACCCATCGCGTCCATCGCGGCGAACGGGAGATTCATCTCGGCCCGACTGAATTTCGTCTGCTTGAACATCTCATGGAAAAGCCGGGCCGTGTTTTTTCGCGCGCCCGCCTGCTCGACATGGTCTGGGGCATGGCAGCCGACATTGATGAACGCACCGTCGACGTCCATGTCGGCCGTCTGCGCAGGGCCATCACGCGGGGCCGCGACCGCGACCCGATTCGCACTGTTCGCGGCTCGGGCTATTCCTTCGACGAAACGTTTGGCCGGGACTAAAGGCAGCTTCAGCTTTGGTATCCAGCGATGGGGCATTCCCCATCGCTTTAGCAATGAACCGACTTTGGTATATGAGACCTGAGTACTAATCTTGCGGTTCGGCGCAACTCAGATCGCGACGACAGGCGTGCCGACGCTTACGCGATCGAACAAGTCGACGATATCCTCATTGTACATCCGGATGCAGCCGAACGAGGCGGCTGTGCCTATGGAGGCGCGCATGGACCGTGTCGAACCGTGAATGGCGATCTCGTGGCGATCAAGTGTCAGCGCGCGCGGCCCCATCGGATTATTCGGCGCGCCGCCGGGAATGATATTTGGCAATCCGCGAACTGCCGCCTTCACGACCGCGGGCGGAATCCAGGCAGGGTTGACGTGCTTGCCATCCACGTGCGCCCAGCCAGCCCAGGCCTTGCCGGCCTTGCCGACAGCGACAGGGTAAGTGATGGCGCGTCCATCATTTGTGGTCAGGTACAATCGCCGCTGACCCAGCGAAATAATGATGGTTCCGGCAGCATAATTTCCACGCGGCAGCGGCACAATCTTCGCTGCGGCCAGCGCCGGTGGCCCAAGAATCGTGGCGGCGCCAAGACCCGCACCCATCGTCAAAAACCGCCGGCGCGTTGCAAGCGCGGCTTCGCCGTCAAAATCCAATACGTCGTCAATCGCATCCCGCATGTGCGTGCTCCTGCATGCATGTCGAAGACGCGCCCCAGTCCTGCTGGCCCCAGCCCCGTGCGCAGAATCAACATAGCAAGGAAAGCTGATGCATGCGTGCCACACTTGGCGAAAAGGTGAAGGAAGTCTTAAACCAAACATGAACCATAAATGCCGGACTGCCGATGGCAGAGGGCGCAGATTTGCAAAGTCCGAGACAACGAAAAAAGGGGAAACGCCATGCAAACCGGAATCGTAGGCCTCGGCCGCATGGGTCAGGCGATGTGCGCCAGACTGAAGGAATTCGACCTTGCACCGGTGGCCTGGGATATTTCGGAAGTCGCGCGTACGGCGGCGAAGGACGGTGGCATAAAAGTGGTGGGAAGCGCGCGCGCGGTGGCCGAACAAGCCGACATCATCATCACCATAATCACCGAGGACAATGGGGTGCGCGGGCTCTTCACCGGCCCTTCGGGCTTTCTGGAAGGCGATGTCAAAGGCAAGCTTTTCGTCGAAATGAGCACATTGCGGCCGGAGACCGTGCGAAGCCTTTCGACTGTCCTCGGCGTGCGCGGCGGCGCCATTGTCGATTCACCTGTCCTCGGGTCCATTCCCACCGTGCTCGAAGGCAAGCTGCTGTCGCTGGCTGGCGGGGAGCTCAAGGACATCGAGCGCGCGCGCACGGTTCTGGAAAAGCTGACGCGCGCCATCGTGCATCTTGGACCTGTGGGCTCGGGCCATACGATGAAACTGGCGGTCAATCTGCTGATGGCCAATTATCTGCAGGCGCTTGCCGAGGGCCTTGCCATGGGCGTGCAAAACGGCCTGAAGCTTGATCAGATGCTTGATGTTTTCGCCAATTCGCCGCTCGCCAATGGCATTCTCAACAACAAGCTGCCGCGCTTGCGCGGAGGGCCGGTGTCCATGACGCTCGATTTGAAAACACTGCGCAAGGACGCCCAGTCTGCTCTGGCAACAGGCGCGGCGGCGGGCCTTCCCATGCCGGCGACCGCAGGCACGCTTGACGCACTGGCTGCCGCCAATGCAGCGGGATGGGGCGATCGCGACATCGGCGAAATCGTGAAATTCCTGCAGGATGAGATGATTCAGAAGTTCTGACGGGCTCAGACCAATGCCTCTATTGCCGGAAGCGGGTTGCTGGTCCATAAAATGCGATACGCCAGCGGTGAGGGCCAGCCTGGCGTAGCGTTGTCATTCCGGGAGGGAATTATGTCTGATCAAAGCAACACAACAGCCAGCCTCAGCCGTCGCAATGCTCTGCAAGGCGGCCTCGCACTCGCTGCCGCCAGCGCGCTACCTGCCATCGCCCAGGGAACAGGCCCGATCCGCATCGGCAGCACTCTGGCGCTTACAGGGCCGCTTGCCCAGACCGGAATCCTGCACAAGATCGTCGGCGAAATCTTTCTCGGTCAATTGAACCAGGCGGGCGGACTTCTTGGCCGGAAGGTCGAATGGGTTCTGCTGGACGATCAATCCAAGCCCGAAGTCACGCGCACGCTCTACGAGCGGCTGCTCACTGTGGACAAGGTTGACCTTTTGATTGGTCCCTATGCCACTGGCTCGATCCTGTCTGCCATGGGCGTTGCACAGCGCTACAATAAGATACTCGTGCATCATACATTTGGTATCCCTTCACTCGCCAAGTATGACATGCACTTCCCGGCATGGCCGATCGGCGCCTTTCCGGAGAAGACAGTTACCAATCGTGTCGTCGATATGCTTGGCGGCAAGGTCAAGACCGTCGCAGTCGTGACCAGCAAGTTTCCGTCTGTACACTTCCTTGCTCTTGGCGCGCGTCCTGTGTTCAAGGAACGCGGTATCGATGAAGTATTGTTCCTCGAATTCGAATTCGGCGCGAAGGATTTTGGCCCGATCGCCGCACGGGTGAAGGACGCCAATCCCGATCTACTGTTCATGGGTTCGATCGGCCTTGAAGGCAACCAGTTGCTGGAAGCGCTGGAGAAGTTGAACTGGACGCCGAAGAATCACTTTTATACCTATCCGACACCCGGCCCGCTGGCGCTTTCACCGCTGGGCAAGGACGCATTGTCGTTCACGGCATATGAGGATTTGCCGCCGCTTAACGCAGCGCCCGGCGCAGGCGAATTCGGCAAGCTGTTTACCGAAGCTGCCAAGGCCAACAATATTGCTTATCCCTATGTGGAGACGCAGACCGGCGCTAGCTATTCGGCATGGCAGGTGCTCACCCACGCAGTGAAGGAAACCAAGTCGCTCGACGACAAGAAAATGTCTGATTATCTCAAGAAAAATGGCGCGCCAACGATCATCGGTAAAGTTCGTTTCGACGGACCGAACAATTATGGCGACGATCTCATGCGCATCAAGCAGGTGCAGGATCAACGCTGGGTTCTCGTCTATCCCGACGAATTCAAGACGCCCGGCGCCAAACTGATCATCAAGTAGGCGCGTCCAGCACAGGCACTGCATCCATGATCAGCGCGACGTTGCTTGGGCAATCGTTGCTGTCGGGAATCTTCTCCGGCTGCTTCTATGCCATGCTGGGGCTGGGGATGACGCTGTCATGGCGTTACCTCAAGGTGATAAACCTTGCGCATTTTGCCTTCGTGCTGATCGCTGCCTATCTCACTTATCAACTTGTCGGCAAAAGCGGGTTTCACCCGCTTCTTGTCGCCTTGCTGTTGATACCGCTGTTCTTTGCCTTTGGTGTCGGCCAACAGGCGTTGATCGACTATTACAAGGTCAACGAGTTCGCCTCGGTCACCGTCACCTTCGGATTTGCCATTATCAGCGAGGCCGCCTTGCAATGGTTCTGGTCCGCAGATTACCTGAAACTCGAATCGCATTATCTGCGCGGCTCAACGCAAATCGGCACGCTCTTCCTGCCACTTGGTGAAGTTATGATGGCATTGATCGCCATCGCCATGTGCGGTGGTGTCTGGGCTGCCTTGCGCTATACTTGGCTTGGAAAAGCGCTTCGTGCCGGGCTCGACAATCCTCAGATTGCCGCTTCCTTCGGCGTTCCCAATCGCCAGCTTTCCTACCTTGTGGCCGGCACGAGCGGCGCATCGGCTGCTGTGGGCGGCATATTCGTCGCTTTACTGTTCACGCTGGCCCCGAGCCAGATCTTTGCGTGGCTCGGTGTCGTCTTTGCAGCAGCATTGCTGGGGGGACTCGGCAGTCCGCTTGGCGTACTGGCGGCCGGGCTGCTTTTGGGCATAAGCGAAGCGCTCACCATGGCGGTGATAGCGCCGGCCTGGGCGCCGGTCGTGCCGTTCACCTTGCTGATGGTGATCTTGCTCATCTGGCCAGAGCGGGTGTGACATGGCCGCCGCAACCGCAACACCCCGCCGCAGCTATGTGCCTTACGCCCTCCTGGCGGCGTTTGTGTTTTTCGCGGCACTTCCTGCCATGCAGCCTCCGGCTTTTGCAGAATCGTTTCTCTATCTTCTGTTTTTCTGGATAGCTCTGGCTACGTCCTGGGCCATTTTCAGTGGTTTCACCGGCTATGTCTCGTTCGGTCATGGCGCGTTCTATGGAGCGGGTGTCTACACGCTCGCCAATCTGGCTTCCTATTGGTCAATCTGGTGGTGCCTGATTGCGTCAGGCGTTGTGGCCGCGATGCTTGGCGTTGCTGTTGCAGCGGTTGTGTTCCGAACGCGCCTGCGCGGCGAATTGTTCGCCCTGCTTACATTGGCGCTCGCCATTGTCCTTTCGACCATCATTCTCAATACGCCTATCGACGGCGGACCTGGCGTCTATCTGCTCGGCGTGAATTTGCCCTCCTTCTACGGCTCGCAGGCCTCAACACTCTATCTGTTCGGCATGAGCATCGGCATGCTGTCACTTTTTGTGGCGTGGTATCTGCAGCGCTCAAAACTGGGACGCGGGCTCTTCGCAATCAGCGACGATGAAGATGTCGCGGAAGTCCTGGGCGTTCCGACCTACGCCTGCAAACTGATCGCTTGCGGCATATCTTCGGCATTGGCCGGCATTGCGGGCGGCATCCACGCCGTTTTCGTCAGCTACGTGACTGTCAGCGGCACATTCAATCTGGAAGTGCCGCTGTTCGTGCTCCTGATGAGCGTACTTGGCGGCGCACGGTCATGGATTGGTCCCGCGATCGGAGCGGTGTTCATCACTATTCTGAACAATACGTTCGTCAGTGGCGATTCAGCTTTGCTGACGCGAATTGGTATCGGCTTCACCCTTATTCTCGCAACACTTTATCTGCCTGACGGGATAGTGGGACTGGCGCAAAAACTCTGGCGCAAGCGCGCAGCGGCTGCCGATCCCGCGCATCTGGGGATTGGCGATCAGCCGGTTACACAAGCGGTTTCGACACCGCAGACACTGACGGCTGCTGGTGAGACGCTGGTCCGGCTCGAAAATATCAGCCTTGCCTTCAACGGTGTCCGTGCGCTCGATGGCGTCAACCTGGAAGTACGCAAGGGCGAAATTCTCGGACTGGTCGGCCCCAATGGTTCTGGCAAGTCAACGCTCATCAATGTGCTGAGCGGTTTCTACAAGCCCGACACAGGCCGCATACTTTTCGGTGGTGAAGACCTGGCGCAGCGTCCCGGTCATGTCATTGCCAGGCATGGCATTGCCCGCACATTCCAGATTCCGCGTCCCTTTGCACGCCTGAGCGTACTGGAAAACGTTGTTGTCGCTGCGATGTTTGGCGCCGGCAATCTGCCCGAA
>CAMDKB010000101.1 GCA_945901195.1 Rhizobium sp. Q54 | reverse complement strand
CGTGACGAAGAACATTCTACTGCCTCCTCGATTTATCGCACTGCACAGTTTCTCGGGCGTCTGCCCGGGCGGGTGGAAGTTTCTGGGTTTTGGTCATCTTAGCCCGCCATCTTGCCCGACTCACCGCCGCTGTCCTAGCGCGGATCGTCACCGCCTGATTGACCTAACGACTTTTTTGTACCGGTCGATTTGAGATCACCGACCCACCTCTGATTCCCCCATCCACCCCTCCGTGATATATTCCACGGATGCCCAGCACAGCACTTAAGCCCAAGCACCCAGGTGGACGTCCCACTGCGTATCGCCCTGAATTTGGCGAGATGATTGTCGAGGCCATGGCAACTGGTCTTTCTGCAGAAGCGGCTGCAGCTAAAATCGGCATTTCCGCGCGGTCTTTATTTAATTGGCAAAAAGAACACTCCGAGTTCTTGCAGTCCGTCCAGGAAGGGCGGCACAGGGCGCTGCTGTGGTGGGAGACACGTGCGCTGGAGATGGCACGTGGTGAACCCGGCAATGCCCAGATGGTCATGCTGGGACTCAAGAACCGCTCCCGTGCCCCCAGCGGCTGGCATCACGACAGTCAGCGGGTTGAACACAGCGGCGATATGACCGTGGAGCATCGACCAGCCTTTGACGCGGCCACCCTGTCTTGGGAGGACCGGGCTGAACTGCGGCGGATATTGCTGCTGACGAGGGGTAAGGGCGACGAGGCGGCTTTAAAGTAGCCGGTCTGCTTAGAGCTTCTGAGAACCTTAAATGCACTCGGGCGCGACTGTGTGAAGCTAAACACCCAGGACGGCGTCGCTGGTGCAAAGTGCCTGGGTGGGGGTCGGAGAGGGGCCGCTAAAGCGCCCTAAACGGCGCGACGTTTGACGGCTCTAGTATCCCCATCTCGCCGAACGAGGCCCGGACGGTATCGGCGACATATGACGGAGCCATGTGACCGTAGTGCTTCTCGACCATACGCGTATCGCTGTGTCCGAGTTGTGCAGCCACTACAGCCAGCGGCGCACCGCCCATTATCAAACGCGATGCATATGTGTGCCGCAGTTCGTGAAATGACATCGCTCCAAGCTTGGCAATTGAAATCGCCGACTTGAACGGGCGGTGCTGGTGGGATGTTCCCCATTGCTCATTGTCAGCGCGGGTGAAAAGAAGGGCATCTGGTTTCTTACCTAAAGCCATCTGTGAGATGAATTTCTGGCCTTCAGTGCTTAAGACAATGTGTCGCGGCTTTCCTGACTTACTGATCCGTATATGCACGGTCCCAGTGTCTGCGTTGAAGTCGGATGCCTTCAGAGCCAACAACTCGCCGTAACGTGCGCCGGAAAGCAGCGCTGCTTGCACCAAGCATCGGAAGTCTTCGGCACAAGCGTTTACGAGGCGTTTAGATTCATCGTCGTTGAGATAGCGAACCCGGGCAGCATCTACTTCACGAAACGATTTAACGCTGCGCCAGGGATCGTCACTCCCCACATGCCCATTAGCGTGGGCGAAGTTCAGTGCTGCTTTTAGTACGGATAAAAGTCGGTTTGCCGTAGATTTGCGGCGGCGTATTGCCTCTGCGCCCTTGGGACTTTTGCTGAACTTCTGCGCATCACCCAATCTTGTCCGCAGACGGGCAGGGGCCTTGGCGAGGCCTTCGTGCCACGCCTCGATCTTGCGTTTGCTCAGTTTAGCTAACTGAATATGACCCAACGACGGGCTGATCTGACTAGCTATCGCACCCTTGGTCCGCACATACGACTTGCCGCCACGGCGCTGGTAATCAACTAGGTAGTCATCGACGGCCAAGCCTACGGTGTAGGCACCATGCCTGGGTGCTTGTTCTTCAAACCCGCGCGCCGCCAGCTTAAACCAGCTATCAGCGGCTCTTTGGGCATCGGCATACGTTATGCAAAGCCCACCGCCGTCGGCATCCATAGTGTCATCAGCGGCTCCCAAAGAGTGATAGTGCTGCTTACCGACGTCGTCTCTGTATCTGGCGACCCAGGTGCCATTGCCTGATGTTTTGCGGTAGCCGAGGGCGCAGCCCTTGGCGATGACGACCCAGTGGGGTTCCCGGCGGACCTCCAGCTTGGCCCTCCCAGAACGGCTATCCAGCTTCGCGTTTCGTACCGTTCTAGCCATGCCCAACCCTCAAAAGATTCCGTACGGAAATTGTACGGAAAAGTTGGGGTAAAACGCAAGGGGACAGTGGCGGACACAAAACCCCTATATTTGTTGATCTATATGAGGTTCCTGATGTCCGAGGTTGTCCGCCATAGCCCACGTTACGGCCCTTTCACGGCGGTAACCGGGGTTCGAATCCCCGTGGGGACGCCAATCTTTTCAATGACTTAGCGTCACAGAGCCGCCTCAAAAGGGGCTTCGTGTCCAATACGTGTCCAATATACGGGTACGAACCGCAGAGAATAATGGCGGTTTCTGCCACCAGAAATCGGCCCGGGGCCTCGAATAATGGCACCTAAGCCGAACTGACAAACTGCCAGTAGTCTGCGTCAGTTAAGTTGGTTTAGCCCTGGTGATGTTCCGGCGCGGTGGTTGCCGCCCGCTGGCTAAAGCGTGGCTGATAGGCAGCTTGGATCGCCATTCCCCGACCCCACCCAGGCACTTTATTGGCGGACCCCGCCCAGGCTAATTCCCGTTATCCGCTCGCTCCGATGTGCGCCAAAAATTTTATAAAATTTGGGGTGGGGAGGGAGAGCATACAAGTAGCAAACTCAGTTCGGCTTAGATTTGAGGTCAACGTCTTCGAGTTCGGCTATGGAACTGGCAATACGACGCCACAAAACGGCACCAACAGCGTCGCCCGCTGCTTCGAGTTCTCGGCTCCGGTTGCCGCCGAGGCCAGCCACTTCGGGCTGTAGGGCAGCCGGTTGCCGGTGACGACGCAGTTATACGGTAGGCCCTCGAACGTAACGCTGGCTTGTCCGACGGCGCAGGCCGAAGAGCGGCGCAGTCCGACGTAATCGGCCTTGCCTCGTGTCAGAGGCCTGTAGTGTCAGAAGGCCGGTAGATCAGTGAGGTCCGGAAAACGCTTAGCCGCAAAACGTGCGATAAACTCGGGTAAGTCAGTCACACCTTCGACCTTGCGGCCCGCCACGTGCCACAGCTGGAACCCAAGGACGGGCATCTTCAACCACGGACGGAACGGGTCGACCGCGGAGAAATTGAACCACGATGCAGCGGAATTCGTTTGAGGGTCGATGATGTCAGCTAAGGAGGCATACCGAGTGACAACATCGACTTTGGGATGAATTGGTCCTGGTTCTGCAAGAATTGAATCATCGTTTAGAGCGACGATCCCATTTTCTATAGACCAGGGGCGGGGGGCCGACTTATTAGTCTTTACGCGCGTGCCGTCGCGGCGAATCGCAAATGTGCCATCAAAGCCATATTCCGTATCTGAAATCCCATAGTCAGTAATAGGTAGGTCAACCGCCTCGCCCGTTACTGGATTGATGCCCCGGTCGATGATTGTTTCCGTGCCGAATTCGGTTCTGAAGCCGACGATATGCTGGCGAGCAACGAATGTTCCATCATCGCGACGCATGCTTCGCGCCGTTGATATCGAATGGGTTCCGAAAAGTGGGACTGGCGGTTCGCCGTCCATACAAGCATAAACGCGTCCGGTCCCGAAACTGACGACGACTTCTTTTGGATTTGTGCTGCCCAGAATTTTGAGGAGGGCGTGTAAATTGGATTTTGGATCATTCAGGTCGAGGGCGGTGCGTGTTTCGCGGGCGAGTGCGGGCGTAACGAAGGCAGACGTTATTCCTCCCAGCATGATGCGCCTTTCAATTCCACTCAATGATTCTATCTCCTTCAAAAAGTCGACCTTATTCAAACTTCCTTAGCGCGGCTATGGGGACGACGCATTTGGCTTGAGCCATCGTGACGGATCGGCAACGACTTCTGGATGATGACGGCTCATGTGCTCGAGAATTCCGGTCGGGAGGGCGTCTAGGCTCCAAACGCGGCCGCCAATAGCATGGTCCAATGTATGGCCATCAATCCCATCCATCTGCATCCAGGGTCGCCAACCCATCATCAATGTGTAGGAAGCATCGGAATCGACGTATAACGCCGCCGGGTCCAAGAGCTGCTTCAGTGAGCCGTGATTAGTGATCAGCTCCTTATAGAACCAGGGCTTATCTGCCGGATTGTTCGGTTCGAGACGTGTCGTTGCTTCAGTCGTAAGCCAAACGTTGTCCGCTTGAATCGTCGGCTGAGACAGCTCGACATTGTAGTAAATCTTGCCATCAGGCGCGAGCATACGCGCCGCTGCTTCGCTTGTGGTATTGTTCTTGCTCCACGACATGACCTCACTGTTGGCGGTCTTCACGACGTGTCGGCCTGGGCCAGTGCGGTACAGCGGCACCTCAACACTCTTGCCGGTAAAAGGCATCTTGAGGGTCGGTTGATACTGACCCGTAGCCAAGTCGGTATAAAAAGAGATTTCGTATAAGCTTAGATCAAAAGAATCTGGCGAAAACCGTCGATATCGGTTCATGGTGCAGTTCAATAAGCCGCACATCGGTTCCAAGCGGCCACCGACCTGCGCGTAGCGAACGCCCTTTATCCACGAGAATCCGAGCCGACCATCCGTACTGCCGCGCATCTTGACGAGCGATTCAAGTCGATCAAGCGCCGGCGGCGCCTCCACACTCTTGGCAACTGCTTGCGCGGCGCCCCAGAAAGACGCTTGCACTAAGGGCAAGGTGATGAGGCTACGCCGCGACACAAAACTCAATTTCAAAGTGCTCATGTTATTCCTTTCAGAGGCTGCAGCTCAGCTGCCCAGCCTTTCATGAACCGAGTGCGCGCGCTGGATCGGCCAGCACGTCGGGGTCTTGTGACTTGATCAGTTCGCGCAACATCGAAGGTATCTTTTCGAGTGAGCCGGCCTTCGCGCCGTGCCCATTTTCAGCGGTGTGGCCTTTGATGTCGCCCATCTGCATCCATGGACGCCAGCTTGAAAGTGCCGAATAGGCAAACGTTGACGGCACGCTGGTTGCGTTGGACTTGAGCAACGCGTCGGCCCGGGCCTGCCAAATCATCCACTCACGATAAAACACCGTCGGCGGTTTGGATTTGTCGGGGTAAACCCTGCCGTATTCATCCGAGCGCAGGAAAAGGCTGCCATCTTCCACTGTGGGAAAGCCGACGTTACGTTCAAGATGAACAGACGATTTGGGAGCGAAAGCAGAAGTTGCCTTACCCGGTTCGCCAGGCGTGTGTTCCTCCCATTCACTAAAATCAATGCCGTAGCGCACTTTGACCGGACCAGTGCGATATACAGGCACGGTTACGTCTTGGGCCGCCCCTGGAAACCGAAATGTCTTGAGCACCGCATTTGTCGCTGGATCAAGGTAGTATGCGACTTCAAGCACGGTTGCCTCGAACTGGTCATTGCGGCGCTCGAAGCGAGCGACCGTTGCTGCCACCATCCGACACATTGGCCGAATCTCTCCATCGATGACGGTGGAGCGAACGGCATCGAGCCAGCCGAATACTATCCGACCTGTTGTATCGCCTCTCATTCGAATCATAGTCTCGAGGCGCTCTGCTGGAGCCATCGTCATGGCAAAACCGGGACGCTGTACCGCAGCGCTAGCTGCAAGGCCGGCCAGTAAGGTACGCCGAGCGATCATGGGAGACTCCTTGTGTGTTCAACAAACGCCGTCAACTCGCGATTAAACCGGAGCGCATCCTCAACAAACGGTGCGTGTCCCGCGGCTTCATACCGACTGCCTTGGCCCTTGGGCAGACGCTTCAACAAGGCATCGACAGATAGTTGCGATACCGCTGCGTCTTTTGCACCGTGGACGATCAACACCGGCATGACAAAACGCTCGACGATGTCGCGATTGTCGCTCGCGTGCTGACGAAGCAAGGGTTGTGCGTACGCTGGGACCATGAGGTTGAGGGCCAGGGTAGACTCCGACCACCAAGTCGGTCCTTTCCCAGCGGTTAGAAATCCAGCGACGAGCCGTGACGCCATACGCTGGCCATCCAAATCCGGAACCGGTTGCAGTTTGCGCGCCCGGACCAATGCTTCCGGCATTTCGCCCCGAGGTGGTGGTGTTTCAACAAGACCGCCAAGCGCGCCAACGAGTACTAACCCACCGATTTCGGCAGCGCCATTAACGCGAATCATATCCGCGATGACTATTGTTCCGTAGGACCATGCAACCACAATTGGCCGCTTGAGACCGGATGCGGCCATGACATTCGCAACATCCTGCGCCCATACTTCAGGCCCGGCGTAGTCCGCTGCCGTCCACGGCTTTCCCGACATGCCATGTCCACGGAGGTCAAAGGCGACAAGATGATATTTTTCCGCCAGGGAAGATTCGAATTGAGCGCGGAAGCTGTCGCGGCCAAAACCGATGCCGTGAATAAACAAGATGCCCGGAGCTTCAACCGGCCCCACATCGGTCACGGCAAGTGGAGCCCCACCAGCGCCTTCGACATAATAGCTTTTCGCATTTGCAGCAGAGTAGCTTGCGATCGTGCAGAGCAGAACTATGACGCGGATCATTTACGCTTCATTCCGCGGATCGCCGTATTTACAAGATAGGCGTGATCCCAATTAGGCACGCCCGGCCCGTGCCGAAAGATAATCAAGTCGTGCGACGGGACCATCCAGACGGCACGAAAACCTCCCCCCTCCATGACACGGACATCGTCAGCGAGATATGGCTCGGAATGCGGGATCACACCTGGCTGACCTTCGAAATATGTGCGCATGGGATCATAGGGTTTGCCGAGCCACAGACCGATTCCGAAGCTGGAATTGCGGGCCGATGGCGTCGCCATGGTCTTGACCCACCCCTTTGGCAGGACTTGCTGTCCTTGCCATTGACCATCGCGGGAGATGAGAACTCCTAGCCGGGCCCAGTCGCGTGGTGTTGCCCGCATGCAGCACATGACGCGCGCGGTTCCGTTTGGTCGGTCGGACTGGAATGTTGCATCCGCGGCGCCGATTTTTTTCCAGACTCGTTCAGATAAAAGGTCTTGGATCGCAATTCCCATGGCTCGCTCGATAACGAGGGCAAGCAATTGCATATTTTCTTGGGCGGATTCGAATCGCGTGCCTGGTGGAATAGCATAGTCATAACTCAACGCGGCACGAACAACGTCACCGCAATAGACTAGACACAGATCCTTGTTGCCAAGAATCTGTGTTTCTGGTGTCTCCGGCGTAACTTCGAGACCAGACACATTTTGAGCAAGCTGGCGGACGGTCACTTTGCCGCGCCTATCATTTGCCCACTCCGAAATGTAGCGACCGATTGGGTCGTCAAGACCAACCTTCCCATCGGCAACAGCGAAACCGAGCAGCATGGGAGTGACGCTGCGCGTCAGGGCGCGCCCGTTCAAAAGATCGTCCGCGGTCGTCCCGTTCCAGTATTTTTCGAACTCAACTCGCCCCGCACGAACAACGATTAACGCGGTGCTCTGATGGGCTTCGGCCCATGCCGCCATTTCCCCGAGAGCTTTTTCAGATATTGCCCGCTGACGACCCGTAGCCGCAGGTAGGAATGCATCAGGGGAACCCTTGATGACGGCATCCGGCCAATAAAAATACTCGCCTGGCTCGCGAGTATTGGCAGGTCGTGATGTGTAACGCCAGAAAAAGACGGGATCGCTGTACATGGGATCTTTGATCGCCTTTTCCGGGTCGGCGATTCCTTCAGGCATGTCGATGGCGCGCGACGTGCTGACCAAACAATTGAACGTGGTAACGACCAACAAGACCCAAAGCAACTTCAACGGCGTGACCCCCATCTCGTCCAGTGACGACGCGGCTAAATCATGCAACAGAATTTAATTTAGTGTGCATGACTTAGCCGTGCGCATATTTTATCAGAAACGATATCGTCCGGTCACGCCCATCGTACGATTCGCACCTTTAATTGGCACGTACTGTGTGTCCGTCGCCGCAAATGTGACGTAGGACGCCGCAGCGTAGTCCTTGTTCAGCGCGTTCTTCACCCACGCGGTCACATCCCAAGCGTCGGCGCGCACGCCGACGCGAGCATCGACCAGGAACCGCGACGGTAGCCAGGTGAGATTAGTCGAATCGGTGAACTGCTTCGACTTGTAACTGCCGTCGACGCCGACAACAGCCGTAAGCTTGTCACTAATCGGCGGCGCATACTCGGCACCGACATTGACTTGCACCTTTGACATGCGCTCGAGCTGCTTGCCGCTGGCGTCGCCGTTTGTGGGGCAAACAACGCCGTCACAAACACGATTGTCGCGTATACGCTGGTCGATCACGCCATTTGCATACTTAGCGTCATTGTAAGAGAAGCCGGCCGTGACCGTGAAATCATCGTTCAGTGCGGCGGTCGATTCCAGTTCGAGGCCCTTCACGCTTGCCTTGCCGACGTTGCAGATGACGGCGGGAGGGGTCAGGGCGATACTGCCTTGAGCCGAGCAGCTGACCTGGCGGTTGCCCCAGTCCATGTAGAACAAGGCACCGTTGAGCCGCAGACGGCCATCCATAAGGTCGTTCTTGGAGCCCACTTCGTAGGTCCAGTTATAGTCGGGGTCGAATTGGAACTGTGACGCTACAAGTGCGCTAAGATTAAACCCGCCTGCCTTGGCGCCGCGCGCAGCAGTCGCATACAGCAAGTGATCCGCGGACAGTTTGTAATCGACCGTGAGCCGCGGCGTGAATTGATTCCAGCTGCCATTACGGGTTGCGACCGCCGCACTGAACGTCGTCGGACCGCTGACAAGTGACTTCTCCTCATCCTGATAACGCGCTTCGGCCGAGATGCGTAGGGTCTCGCTGGCCTGAAATGAAACGCGGCCAAAGGCGGCTCTGGTGATGACTTTGGTGGTGCCACGGCTCAGGACGGTGAAAGCCGAGCTACTGGAGTCAAAGGGTTGAGTACCCAGCAGTGGCAACCCACCCGCCAACGGGAAGATGTCGAAATCGCGAAGCTCCGAGTATAGAGCGCCTGCCAGCAATTCCCATTGAGTCGTCGGCTGGAACTCGGCGCGAACTTCGTGGGATTGATATTTCACGTCTCCGACTGGAGAAATCGAAAACTGATTTCCACGGGGAGCAGTGGGTGCGAAGATATTAATGGAGCCGAGTACGGGGTCACGGTCGCTGGAACCGCCAGTGATCGCGTTGGATTTCACGTGGCCATATTCATAGACTAGGTTGAAGGTATCCATTGGCTTCCATTCGGCATGGCCGCGCAGGATGGTGCTGTCGGACTTCAATCCGATTCCGCGAGGGTCGACGTTGACGTCCACGGGCCGCGAACCGCCTGGCAAGGGCTTAAATTTCCACGGCAATTCGCCGCAGTATAGGCCGCGCAATCCGCCAGCGAAGGTCGCGCCGCATGTGGTGTCAGCGAACGCGCGCGTCACGCGGATGATTGCCGGGGTTTCTTGCAAGGTTTCAAAGCGATAGGCCCCGAAATCCAACTCAAGATCGTCGGCAGGCTTTACGACAATACGTCCTTGAAATGACTTATTTTCCCAGCCATTGAGCCGGCCCGGCGAGCCGGGATTGATTTTGACATTGGCGTTGGGATGGCCGTTGCGGACATCGCCATCAAATTCGCTATAGCCTGCACCTACCCGCACCATGACCCGATCTGCGACCAATGGCCCGCCAGCATCGGCGATGATGTCATAGCGCTTGTGGATACCGATCGTGGCCTCACCTGTGCCTGACCAAGTATCACCGGGTTTACGCGTCACGTAGTTAATGGCGCCGCTGAAAGCATTGCGTCCGTAAAGCGCGCTTTGCGGCCCTTTGACCACCTCGACACGCTCCAGACCAATGACGCCCGGGCTGATGGCGTATTGCCGGGGCAGATAAATCCCGTCGAAAAAGGTGGAGACGTTCTGGTCGAGGTCGGTGATGCGCTGTTGTGATGCGCCGCGGATGACGGGCGTGCCATTGCCGCCAAGATAGGCTTCAAAATTCAGGCCTGCCGTGAGCTTGGCGATATCGCCGAGATCGCGAACCTGCCGTGCGGCCATTTGCTCGGCGCTGAAAGCTGTGATCGCCAAGGGAACGTCCTGCAGGCGCTCTTCACGTTTGCGGGCGGTAACCACGATTTCTTCGATTTTGCCTGATTGCTGAGCCAGAGCCTCTGAACTTATGCTGACAACAAAGAGCCCCAGCAGCGCGCAGTACCGTGCATTCATATCCGTACTCCCCCATGGTGTTCACTCCGAGACCCGTTGAAGGCTCGGCGCGCTTGATTTCTGGATGAACGGTTAAAAGCGCCGATCCAGCCAAGCGCAAGTGTTAGGGTTTGATATAGCTGGTATTTTTCTTGAGTGCCGTTTGACGCGACGGCGGTTTGCGTGAATTGTCGCTCAAGAGAGATGTATTATCGCTGCATCGGTAAGGCCGACACCGGCTCTTGAACAGTCGACGCGAAGAGTCGGTGTTGTTGCAGCGCACCGCGGTACGACAAGCTGACCGGAATCGTCAGGCCATCGCGCAACGTTAAGCGATAGCTTTTCCCGGCGGGTTCGATTGCAACCACCGCATCCTCAGCGACCCAATAAGAGCGGTGGACCTGCAACCCGGGCGTACCGGTGAGTTCCTGAACCGCGTCGCCAAAACGATAGTGGATCAATTCATGACCTTGGTCCGTGTGAACCTTGATGTAATGTTCCTGCGCCTCAAGCGCGAGAATGCGTTGGCCGAGTTCAGGCCGAAGCTTTTTGGCAAACTCCGGGGCTAAACGCGCCGCGTCATCAAGCGATTCATGCATAGAGGGGGGTGAGGCCTCAGCGGCCTTGATATAGCCCTGGAAAAACAGCACTTCGCCGGTCGCGACCTCGTACAGCCAATGCGCAACTGCCCATAGCGGTATGGTCATGAGTGCATTTGGTCTTGAAACATAACCGACGAAGCCTCCAACCAAAGCACGTCCATCAGGCTCAAGCGTGCGCTCCAGCCCTGGAAACGAGCGACTGAAAAAGATGATAAACAGAAAAACAAGGGCGTAACTTATCGGCACGGCAAAGGCCGCACTCCCCGCCAAGGCTAGAATTGGGTGTCCACCAGCTTTGCGGACGATTTGGAGGAGAACATGGGCCACGCCCGCGCTGATCGCCCAAAGCGGCACGCTGCAAGCGGCGAACATCAGGAAAGTCTTTGTGAGCCCGAGGTCAGGCGCCCAAATCGAGCCACGTATGCTGTTGTATAACGCCAACATGAGTGGCATCGCTAAGCACAATATTAAAAGACGCCTACCAGACATCGAGTTGCTCCAAACCGAATTGGTGCAATTCTATATCCGTCGCGGGCTACCTGTCTCTGGTGAGTATGACTATTTTCTGTCATTGTCCGCCGTCAGCATTCGATAGACAAAGCGGCATAAATTGTTAACGGAGGATTTCTGGTGGCATTGTCACGTTGTCGCCCCAAGCACGCAATGAGCCTGCTTCCTACATCTTGCTAAGCAGCCTCAGCGGCCATCAGCCAAGTATCCATCGCAGCTGCACGGTAGGCGCGGTGCGTTCGGGCAGATGTCAGGTGGCGCTGGACGTTGAAGGTGTTGTAGACAGCGGCGTGAGTGGAGAGAAATCTCTGGGCTGATCCCCGACTTTTGAATCCCTGCATCTTGCGTTCTCGTCGCCGTGTCGGCTGATGCGAGTTTTCTGCTCTGTTGTTACGCCATCGGCCACGCTCATGGCGCCTCTCTATCCCAAGGTCGCGAGCCGCTGCTTCATAAGACCGCAAATCATCCGTGATCAACAGATTGGGAACGAAGCCGT
>CAMDKB010000100.1 GCA_945901195.1 Rhizobium sp. Q54 | reverse complement strand
CGCCAAACTCCGAAGCGTTTTCGCGTCGAAATCCGCGCGCAGGGGAATAGGCAAAGACATGACGAACCTCCTCGTTCGCCACGAATGAATCAGACACCGACTGATTTGGATAGCCAGAACGAGTCACGCATCAAGGGAGATGGTATAATTGCGCGTTCGCATTGGCTCCGGCCAAAACTGCGCCATCCAGTATCGTCTGCACGGATTCGCTCAGCTGGACGGCGCGGCTGTATTCGACGGCAAGTCCGATGGATCCGAAAAGGGCCATAAAGCACAGAGCGAAAATCAACGCCGTTGCGCCGGATTGGTCGCGGTGAAAGAGACGCAAGCTAGAGGGTAAATTGCGAACCGTAGTGTGGTCCATATCTGATGTTTGTCGATCCATCTGAAACGCCTTTAGAAAATTCGTCCGTCCGCCGGGCCGCCACCGGAGACTGGATCAGGGAAGCGGATCGACGCATATCAGCCGACAAACCTGACGAAAATATTTAACGCGGCTGTAATCTTCTGGCGTTGGCAAAGAAGTGGTAAATGTGATCGTTGAAATACGAATATTGGTCAATCTCTAGGCAGATGAACGTTTTCAGACGCGCTATCGCGTCTCAAAACGCACATTCTTCAAAACTCACATGGAAATGCGTTCCCAGCCCTTGGGATGACGCACGCGGTACCACGGCACCGGCGCCTCATGCGGCAGGCCTTGGGCCATGCGCACTTCCAGCTCACGCAGGATCACGGCCGTGATTGTTGGCAATTCCATCGCGTAGGCTTCCGCTATGGGCACCCACACCAGTTCAACCAGTTCCTTGTCGGGACCGACGGCGCCCTCCTCGCGAGCCACGATATTGGTCGCCTCGACAGCCAGAAAGATCGTGTCATAGCGGCGTGGAAGCCTGGGAGGTGTAGTTGCGCGACCGACAAAATGAATGGCTCCAAGATCGGGAAAAGCGCCGTGGGCCGTGAAATTGCGCCAGCCGCCTTCAGGCGAGCCTTCCGGCGCACCGAATTCCTTGGTGCCAATGACCAGTCCGGTTTCCTCGAACGTCTCGCGAATTGCGGCCAGTGGCAGCGAACGGGCGAAAGCCTTGCCCCGCACTGTCTGCAGCCGCCGCTCGGCAGGGCCGGACAATGCCCCCGACACATTCATCAAGGCGTCGGCAGGGTCTACCCTGCCGCCGGGAAAGACAAATTTGTTAGGCATGAATCGATCCGACGGATTACGACGGCCCATCAAAACCTTGGGCTTTGCTTCGGTGCGGTCGATCAGGATCAGCGTTGCCGCGGGAATGGCGCGCACGCCGTTGGGCTGGAGGCCGCGAATGCGGGGCCAGATTTCTTCCTGCAGATGGTGAGTGAAGCCTGGACGGGTCTGTTGAGTGTCTGTCACGCTGGATTCGATATCATCTGTGCTGGCGACCGGGATGGCGACGCCGTAGCGAACCCGTGCATTCTGAGCGCCCATTGATAAGCAATCAAGGCCCCTTTGAAGCGCGGCAGAAACCACAGGCAGAGGACAAGGCCCACCAGGGGCCAAAGCAGGGCTTCGGTCCATACTGACATGGTCCAGCCGCGTTCGTGGGTAAACAGCATCGCCGCCCCCACGAGATGGCCGACAAAAAGGATCGTCAGATAGGGGGGAGCGTCGTCGGCTCGGTGATGATGCATCTCTTCACCACACACCTCACACGCGTTTACCGGCTTGAGATAAGCGCCAAACAACTTGCCTTCGTTGCAATGGGGGCAGCGGCCCAAAAAGCCACGCTTGGCCGCTTGCCACCAGTCTCGTGGCTGCTCCATTTCGGAATTATTGCGATTGAACGAATTGTCAGCGTTGGGCATCCTGGGCTCCGGGGCTCACCGTTGCCGCTTATGTGGCTTTCGTGGGCCTTTGCGTGAAGGGGGCTTGTTGTCGCGCCACCCGCTTCTGGGCGTTTTGGCCGCAGTTGTCGCGCGGGTGCGCGTCGCGCCCTCGCTCAGCATTTCAAACCGCAATGCGCCGGCAAGGGGCGCAGCCTCCACAAGCTTCACGTTGACGTGATCGCCAAGGCGATACATTTCGCCGGTGCGTGTCGCGACCATGGCATGCAAGGATTCGTCGTAATTGTAGCGTTCGCGGCCCAATGTGGCCGCAGGCACGAAACCGTCTGCGCCGGTTTCATCGAGCTTCACAAACAAACCTGCGCGAGTAACGCCGGAAATGCTCGCTTCAAAGGAAGCTCCGATCTGGTCCTTGAGATAGGTTGCGATCAATCTGTCGGTCGTTTCGCGCTCGGCCGCCATGGCGCGTCGCTCGGCCGCCGAAATACGTGAGGCAATCTCGGCCAGTTCGCCCACCGTCATTTGCGGCAGCGCGCCTTCCCCAAAATGCAGGGCGCGAACAAGTCCACGATGGACGATGAGATCGGAATAACGGCGAATGGGCGATGTAAAATGCGCGTACTTGCGCAGGTTGAGCCCGAAATGCCCATAATTCTCGCTGACATAAACAGCCTGCGCCTGCGAACGCAGGACAACCTGATTGACGATATTTTCGTGTTCCGTCCCTTTCACACGCGCCAGAATGCCGTTGAAATGTTGGGGACGCATCACCTGGCCCTTGGCGAGCTTGATGCCGATGGTGGCCAGAAACTCTGACAATGCGCGCAATTTCTCGATCGATGGTTCGTCATGCGCGCGATAGATCAGCGGTTGCGATTTGGCTTCCAGCGTTTCGGCCGCCGCGACATTGGCGAGGATCATGAATTCCTCGATCAGCTTGTGCGCATCAAGACGTGGTGGCACGATGACGCGATCGACGGCGCCATTGTCCTTTAAAAGAATCTTGCGTTCCGGCAATTCAAGATCGAGTGGATGACGCTGTTCACGCGCTATTTTCAGCGCCGCATAAGCATCCCACAAAGGGATGAGAACATCATCTAGCAACGGGGCTGTTGTTTCGTCCTTGTTTCCGTCTATCGCCGCCTGTGCTTGAGGATAAGCAAGCTTTGCGGCTGAACGCATCATGATGCGATGAAAGGAATGGTGCAATTTGCGGCCATCTTTTGCAATCGTCATGCGTACGGCGAGCGCCGGGCGGTCCTGCAGCGGGCGCAAGGAACACAGATCGTTCGAAATGCGCTCGGGCAGCATGGGAACAACGCGATCAGGAAAATAAACGGAATTACCCCGGTCCAGCGCTTCGCGATCCAGCGCAGAACCGGGCTTCACATAAGCGGCCACGTCCGCAATGGCGACGGTGAGAACAAACCCGCCGGGATTTTCGGGATTATCATCTGGCTGGGCATGGACGGCGTCGTCGTGATCCTTCGCGTCCGCCGGATCGATGGTGACCAGCGGCAAAGCCCGCCAATCCTCGCGATCCTTCATCGTTGCGGGACGCGCCTTGTCGGCTTCGGCAATGGTTTCCGGGCGGAAGAGACTGGGTATGCCGTGCGTGTGAATGGCGATCAGCGAAATTGCTTTCTCGCTATCAACACGTCCGATACGTTCGCGCACCTTGGCGCGGGGCGCGCCAAAGCGGCCCTCACGCATGACATCAATGGCGACAAGTTCACCATCCTGCGCGTCCCCTTCCGCGCCCGCCGCAACGCTGATCTCGCGTCCCAAAGCCTTTTTATCAACTGGAACGATGCGGCCGCCTCCGTTGGGCGTGGCGCGAAAAATACCCAGCGTGCGCGCTCTGGCTTTCGCCAAAAGCTTGATGACGCGTCCGCGCACTTGTGGGCCGGCCCCTGCCTCCTCTTCGCGCTCAGTGCGCACCAGCGCCCGGTCGCCGACACCCGGCACGGGCTCGCCTGGGCGTGGCTTGCTGCGTGTCAGAATCGTGATCCGTGGCGGTGTGCCCTGCGTTTCCTCATCCCATTCAGTGGGAACCGCGATCAGTTCGCCATCGGAATCCCTGGTGATGATGTCACACATGAGGACAGGCGGCAGCTCGCCCGTTTTATGCACGTGCTTGCCGCGCTTTTCGATCTGGCCCTCGTCCTGCAGGTCGCGCAGCTGGCGTTTGAGCGCGATGCGGTTATCGCCCTTCAAATCGAAGGCGCGGGCGATTTCACGCTTGCCGATCTTGCCTGGATTGGCTTTGCCCAGCGATTTGGCTTGCGCACTTTCACGCGCGATAAAGGCGAGAATGTCTTCGCGGGACGGCAAGCCATCGGGTCTGGCTGGTGCGATTGCCCTTTCACGCTTGCTCGGACGCTTGTTCAATCTGGTGCTTTCGCGGCAGTTCATGCGCCCGGAAGTGGCGCGCATCCGGTTTGGACGAATCCGGCTGCCTCCCTATAAATAGTGCAAGTGCCGGCCTGTTCAAACCTGCCGCCATTTCCTGGGCCGAAAGAGCCTGCCAGCATCGGGCTGTGGCCATTGGGCGTATTTACCCAAGGTAGTGTCTGCACTAATTTCGCCGCACTCAACGGGAGTGGAACAAGATGATGAAACCTGTATTTTCGATAGCTTTAACTTCAGGCCTCTCGGCCCTTCTATTTGCGTCAGGCCCTGCGGCGGCACAGAGCAGCTATCCGAACAGGCCCATACGGCTCATCATGCCGCTGCCGGCGGGAAGCGGACTTGATGTTGTTGCGCGCCTTGTCGTGGACCCGTTTTCGGCCAATCTGGGTCAGACTGTGATCGTTGAGAACCGGCCCGGCGGCGGTGGCATTATCGCCGCCCAGGCCGTGGCGTCCTCACCTGCAGATGGCTATACGCTGCTCGGCGGAGCTGCCTCGGTGTTCACAATTCTGCCGGCGCAGAAGGACAAGCTGCCGATTGATGTCAACAAGGATCTTGTGCAAGTCGGCATGTTGGCGACTGTTTCGCTTTATGTCGCTGTGTCGCCTTCGCTGAACGTAAACACGTTCCCCGAATTCATTGCTCTTGCGAAAGCAAAGCCGGGCACGATCAATGTCGGTACGAATGGCGCGGGTACGCTGCCCCATTTCACCGGCATCATGCTGGCCAGAAAATTGAACATGCCGATTACAATTGTACCGTATAACACCGGTGGAACAATTGAAGCGGTGCGTGACATGATCGGTGGACGCGTACAGGCGACGCTTGAAGGCTATGGCACGTTGAAGGGCTTTGTCGATTCCAAGGATATCAAACTCATCGCAGTGATGGGCGCAGAGCGTGAGCCGCCAATCAACGATTTGCCGACGGTTACCGAAAGCAATCCCGGCATCACCTCGATCGGATTTATGACACTGGCGGCGCCTGCCAATACGCCACTGGACGTTGTCGAACGGCTCAACAAGGGCCTGTCTGTCGCGCTCAATACGCCGATTGTCCGCCAGCGCATGGTGGAACTGGGTATGGCGCCTAAAATCTGGACCGCAGCCCAGACGAAGAAGTTCGTTGAAGAACAGCAGCAACTTTGGTGGCCAATCGTCCGCGAAGCATCGAACTGACAAACTGAGTATTGCGCGCCATTGCGGTTACATTGAATCGCAATGGCGTTTTCCCGGCTGGGCGGGCTGCGGTTTTAACGCCGCCCCTTGCCTTCTGCTGCGCGCTTGAGAGCTTCGGCGAATGCGCCGCCGGAATTTCCTCCCGTGGCAGGCGCTGCGCTGCTGCTTTGCTGGGTCGAGCGCAGAGGGACTGACGGTGTGCCGGCACTGCGTTGTCCGCCGCCTGCGCGGGTCTCTTGTTTGCCTGGCTCGTCGCTCATGCGCATGGAGAGCGCGATGCGCTTGCGCTGCACATCAACTTCCATGACCTTGACTTTCACCACATCGCCGGGCCGGGTAACGTCGCGCGGGTCCTTGATGAACGTCTCAGACATTGCCGAGATATGCACGAGGCCATCCTGATGCACGCCGATATCAACGAATGCGCCGAAGGCAGCAACGTTTGTGACTGTACCCTCAAGGATCATGCCAGGCTTTAAATCCGACAAGGTTTCAACGCCTTCCTGAAAGGATGCTGTCTTGAACGCAGGACGGGGATCGCGACCGGGCTTTTCAAGCTCACGCAAGATATCGGTAACAGTGGGTACGCCGAATTTGTCGTCCACAAATTTTGCAGGTGAGAGCGCGCGCAGCGCTTTGGCGTCGCCGATGAGTTGCTTGAGCTCGCGTTGCGCCGCATCGAGAATCTTGCGCACAACGGGATAGGCTTCCGGATGCACGCCTGAGGCGTCAAGCGGGTCTTCGCCATCAGGAATGCGCAGAAAGCCTGCCGCCTGTTCAAAGGCCTTGGGGCCAAGGCGCGGCACTTTCTTCAAGTCGCCGCGTTTGCGGAACGGGCCATTTGCATCGCGGAATTGCACGATGTTCTGGGCCAGAGATTCACCCAGGCCCGATACACGCGACAGCAATGGCGAGGAGGCGGTGTTCACATCAACCCCGATCTTGTTCACGCAATCTTCCACCACAGCATCGAGCGAGCGGGAGAGTTTATGTTCGGCCAGATCGTGTTGATACTGGCCGACGCCAATGGATTTGGGATCAATCTTCACGAGTTCCGCAAGCGGGTCCTGCAGGCGTCGTGCGATGGAGACAGCGCCACGCAGCGTCACGTCAAGGCCCGGCAATTCCTGCGAGGCATAGGCGGAGGCCGAATAAACCGATGCGCCAGCCTCCGAAACAATCACCTTGGTCAGTTTCAATTCTGCGAATTTCTTGATGAGATCACCTGCAAGCTTTTCGGTCTCGCGTGACGCTGTGCCATTGCCGATGGCGATGAGATCGACCTTGTGCTTGCCGCACAGGGCGGCCAGCGCCATGATTGATTCATCCCAGCGGCGCTGCGGTTCGTGTGGATAGATCACGGCCGTGTCGAGCACCTTGCCTGTGGCGTCGACGACAGCGACCTTCACGCCCGTACGGAAGCCGGGATCCAGCCCCATGGTGGCACGCGTTCCAGCAGGGGCAGCCAGCAGGAGATCGCGCAGATTGTCGGCGAATACTTTTACGCCGTCATCTTCAGCTTTCTGCCAAAGGCGTACGCGCAAATCGATAGACAGCGACGAGCGGATGCGGAAGCGCCAGGCAAAGCGCACGGTATCGCTGAGCCATTTGTCACCGGGACGGCCCTGGTTGGAAATTCCGGCGTGGGCCGCTACCGCAAGCTCGTAAACGCCCGGCGTGCGATCATCTTCCTTGCCGGGTTCTGGATCAAGTTCTAGCGCCAGCATCTCTTCCTTCTCGCCTCGGAACATTGCGAGAATGCGGTGCGAGGGAAGTTTGGTGAGCGGCTCGGCGAAGTCGAAATAGTCCTTGAATTTTTCGCCGTCGCGCTGCTTGCCATCGCGCACCTTTGAAACCAGACGGCCCTTAGTCCAGAACATTTCGCGCAAGCGGCCAAGCAGGGCGGCCTCTTCCGACAGGCGCTCGACAAGGATGGAACGCGCCCCTTCAAGCGCCGCCTCGATGGTTTCGACATTCTTGGTGGCGTCGATGAAAGGCGCAGCCTGTTCGCGCGGATCGTTTTCAGGCTTTGTCAAAAGCAGATCGGCAAGGGGTTCAAGGCCAGATTCACGCGCGATCTGCGCCTTTGTGCGGCGCTTTTGCTTGAAGGGAAGGTAGAGATCTTCGAGCCTTGCTTTTGTGTCGGCATCCGAAATCTCCTTGCGCAAGGCATCGGTCAGTTTGCCCTGTTCCTCGATGGAGGCGAGTATGGTCTTGCGACGATCTTCAAGTTCGCGCAGATAGCGCAGCTTTTCTTCGAGATCGCGCAATTGAGTATCGTCAAGGCCTCCGGTCGCCTCCTTGCGGTAACGTGAAATGAAGGGAACCGTGGAGCCTTCGTCCATCAGAGCAATGGCGGCCTGGACCTGAGAGTCCTTTGCGCCGATGTCAGAGGCGATACGTTGTGAAATCGAAAGCATGGGTATTCCATTAAATGCGGACAGATTCGTCCGGTGAATTCTGCGCCATGTAATGATTATGGGTGGAATAGGTCAAAGTGTGGGCGGAGTGATTCTGTGGATAGGCCCGCACCTTTCAGAACAGGGCTTTTATTCTGTCCCGTGGGGACATTTTCACGGCATGTCCTGAACAGATTTCGAATAAGTCCCGCCAATAGAGCCGACTCTCCGAACTCGATCATGCTTTTGTTGCATCTCATACCATGGGCGGTTTTAATTGACGCATGGGTCAATCGAGACATCCAGAGTGAGTTCGCGGTACTCAAGCGATGAGTCAAACATCATCGCCAACTTTAACCGCCGTATTGTGCAAGATCATTTTTTCTTTGCAGCAGGCTTCTTCTTCGCGGCTTTCTTGGCAGGTGATTTCTTCGCTGCGGCTTTTTTTGCAGGCGCTTTGCTGGCCGCTGCACTCACTTCAAACGGCGGTTCGTCGTCGTCAGCCACTGCGACTTTCTTCTTTGCTGCAGCGGTCTTTTTGGCCGGCGCGCCCTTCTTGGCGGCGGCCTTTTTCGGCGCTTTCTTGGCGGGAACGTCGCCCTTTTCCTCGATCAGCTCTATGGCTTCCTGCAAGGTCAATGAACTGGCGTCCATTGATTTGGGAATGGTTGCGTTGATCTTGCCAAGATTCACATAAGCGCCGAAACGGCCGTCGCGAATGGTGATGGGGCCACCGTTGGGATGCTCGCCGAGCAGGCGGCCAGAAATGGCTGCAACGCCACTGGCGCGCGCTTCGATGAACGCGATGGCCTCTTCGAGTGTGACATCGTCAGGTTTCACGTCCTTGGGGATATTCGCGTTGACCTTGCCCCAGTTCACATAAGGACCGTAACGGCCTGAGCGCAGCATGATCTTGCCGCCCTTGGGATGTTCGCCGACTTCGCGCCCGCCGGTGGCGGGGCCGCGTCCACCGCCGCCTTGTTCCTTTGTCCGAATAAGGTCGATGGCGCGGTTGGCGCCGATTTCAAGCACGTCGTCATCGCGTGTGAGAGAGGCGTACATCTTGCCGTGCTGCACGTAGGGGCCAAAACGTCCAAGCCCCGCGACGATGGGTTCACCGGAATCGGGATGCTTGGCGACCTCGCGCGGCAAAGCCAACAGCGCCAGTGCTTTTTCGAGAGTTACATCATCGCGCTGCAGGCCGCGTGGCAGCGAGGAGCGCTTGGGCTTGTCGCCTTCGCCTTGCTGCACGTAGGGACCAAAACGCCCGTCACGTAAGGTGATCTCGTCGCCAGTTGCGGGATCTGTTCCGAGCACCTTGATGCCGGGGCGCTCGCCATCGGTGCCGTCGCCATCGCCGGTCACAGCCAGTTTGCGGGTGTAACTGCAGGTCGGATAATTCGAGCAGCCGATGAACGCGCCGAATTTGCCGACCTTTAGGGATATCTGGCCTTCCTTGCAGGCGGGGCAGGAGCGCGGCTCGCTGCCATCAGCGCGGGGCGGGAAAATATGCGGCCCAAGCAATTCGTTTAGTGCGTCGAGCACTTGCGTGGTGCGAAGCTCCTTGGTGCCATCGATGGCGGCGGAGAAATGGACCCAGAAGTCACGCAGGACCTGTTTCCAGTCGATTTCCGAATTGGAAATCCGGTCCAGCTGTTCTTCAAGGCCGGCCGTGTAATCATACTCGACATAGCGCGCGAAAAAGCTTTCCAGAAAGGCCACAACGAGGCGGCCTTTATCCTCTGGCACGAGACGTTTCTTGTCGATGCGCACGTAGTCGCGATCGCGCAACACGGCCAGTGTCGAAGCATAGGTCGAGGGGCGGCCGATGCTCAGTTCTTCCATGCGCTTGACGAGCGTGGCTTCCGTGAAGCGCGGCGGCGGCTCGGTGAAATGCTGGGCGATGTCGATCGTTTCCTTGGTGACGGGATCGCCAGCTGTCATGGGCGGAAGGCGGTTAGCATCCTCGTCTTCCTCGTCGTCCTTGCCTTCCTGATACAATGCGAGAAAGCCGTCAAAGCGCACGACCTGACCTGTGGCGCGCAAGTCGACCAGCTTGTATTTTGCAGGACCTTTTGGTTCGGCGACGATATCCACAGTCGTGCGTTCAAGTTCCGCCGATTCCATCTGACTGGCGACAGACCGCGTCCAGATAAGCTCATAGAGCCGGGCTGCGTCTTTCTCCAGCGCCTTCATTATCTGGCGCGGCAAGCGCGTCATGTCTGTCGGGCGGATCGCTTCATGCGCTTCCTGCGCGTTCTTTTGTTTGGTTTGATATTTGCGCGGAATGGAAGGCACATATTTTGCGCCATATTCCTTTTCGATCACCGCGCGCGCGCTGGCGATGGCCTCCGGCGCTATGTCGACGCCGTCCGTACGCATATAAGTGATAAGACCGACTGTTTCGCCCCCGAGGTCAATACCCTCATAAAGCCGCTGCGCGATGCGCATCGTGGTGGCCGGCGCAAATCCGAGCTTGCGCGATGCTTCCTGTTGCAATGTCGATGTTGTGAAGGGCGCAGAGGGGTTTCTGCGCGCAGGTTTGGCCTCAACCGAGGCGATCCTGTAGGCAGCGTTTTCAAGCGCCGTCTTGAATGAGGCAGCTTCCTCGCCCGTACCAATATCAAGCCGCTGGATTCGTTTGCCGTCCGCTCCACTCAGTCGCGCGTTGAATGCCGCGCCGTCTTTTGTTTTCAGGGCCGCCGCGAGGGACCAATATTCACGCGGCACGAATTTTTCGATTTCCAGTTCACGATCGCACACCAGCCGCAGGGTGACAGATTGAACGCGGCCGGCAGAGCGTGCCCCCGGCAGTTTGCGCCACAGCACGGGTGAAAGTCCAAAGCCTACGAGATAATCAAGCGCCCGGCGCGCCAGATAGGCGTCGACCAGGGCGGCGTCGATTTCGCGCGGGTGTTTCATCGCCTCGAGGATGGCGGATTTCGTAATGGCGTTGAAAACAACGCGTTGAATGACCTTGTCCTTGAGGACTTTCTTGCTCTTGAGGACTTCCAGGACGTGCCAGGAAATGGCTTCCCCTTCGCGATCCGGATCGGTCGCCAGAATGACGCTGTCAGCGCCTTTGACCGCATTGGCGATGTCGGACAGCCGCTTGGATGCCTTGCCGTCAATTTCCCACTTCATGGCGAAGTCGGCCTCGGGATCCACCGAGCCATCCTTGGCCGGGAGGTCCCGGACGTGGCCGAAAGAGGCGAATACCTCATAGTCACGCCCAAGGTATTTATTGATCGTCTTCGCCTTGGCCGGCGATTCGACGATGACGATAGCGTTCATGTCAAAAGCATCCTCATCAGACGTCAAGCATCTGAATGTACGAAGAAAAATACCGGGATAGGTGACTGAAACGTGATTGATGTCAGTTTTCCGGGTGGCGCGTCGGGGGCGGAAAATGGAGAAGGTGGCGGGTCGTGTCAAATCCGGGTCATCGAGGCCGGTGTTCGGGGAGCCGTGACCTTGACTGAAATCATGGCTGAATTAGGCTATTTGGTTAATAAGTGTAAGAAGCAGCCGTGAGTTAAGAGAGGCAGCGTCATGCATCTGGGCAAGTTCGGCTATTTCCTCGACTTTCTCGCTATCCCGCCTGTGCTTGTATTTTTTCTATATCTCCTCCCTCACGAACTATCGCTCATGGGCGGTGGCGTAGGGGCTGCTGCGGTGGTTGCCGGGTTCGCGATGTGGACCCTGGTTGAATATTGCTTTCATCGCTGGTTGCTCCATGAATGGCCGTGGCTGCAGCATCTGCATGATGAGCATCATCAGGATCCCGCCGCATTGTTCGGGACGCCGCCGCTGGTTGGCATTATCCAGATTTCGCTTTGCGTCTTTCTACCGCTTTGGTTCTGGGAGCCGGTGACTGCAGCGGGGCTCACAGCCGGAATGCTGGCAGGATACCTCACTTATATCTCGGTGCACTGGGCGACCCATCATGTCCCTCATTCAAGATGGGGTTAT
>CAMDKB010000099.1 GCA_945901195.1 Rhizobium sp. Q54 | reverse complement strand
CGCGGATCGATAAATGACATGGTTGTCTCCCGATTTCACAGGTCCGCTGGCGGCTTGTAGGCGAGCTGTTTGGCAGTGCCTTCCTTGGGCGGATATTCGGATATTTTCTGGAACAGCAGATGCATGAAGAGAAATAATGGCTTGGCCTTCATGACCAGCGTAATGCATTCATCGTCGTGATCGTCTGAAAAATGCTGATGCACACAGGCATTTTCGACAATCAGGGCGTCGCCTGCTTCCCAGTCGTAACGGCGGCCGTCATGCACATCATGGCCTTTGCCCTTGAGCACGAAGAATACAGCGCTGTTCATGTGGCCATGCTTTTGTCCATAACCGCCAGGCGAGAAAACCTCGATATGGGTCTCGATGGATTGCGCAACCTTCACGGCCTGCGGGTTAATGATTTTCTTGCCGTAATGGCCAGGGCCGCCTTTCCACTTGTGGTCACTGGTGGGATAGACGCGCGGCTGAGTGAACAATTCGCGGACAAGTTCGCCATAGGTGCCCTCAAGGGCGCGGACAAATACCCGCTTGCGCTGCCAGCGCTCCCAGACGACTTCTTCCTGTCCAGCTGTGCTGTTGTGGCCCGGACCGGCGCCTGACGGCGCGCCCGTCCCGCTGCGGGATGCCGCATCGGTCATATTACTCTCCGGCTCAATGGTTCGCCGGACATTCGTTTCCGGCCTGAGGGCCGGTCTAACATAGTCAGATCGCCATTGCATACCCGGGCAAGTTGCGCTTGACGGGCGGAGCGTGGCTGCAGATCAGGCGCTGGGCGAACTGGTGTGGCGGCTCGCCTTGCTGACAGCAGAGCTGGAAAGAAACTGCGTTTCGTTTTGTATCAGGTCATTGAAATATTGATTGACCTGAGCCTGAAGGCGCGCATTTCCACATTGCACGGTCACAACAACAGGCTGCCCCGCCTCGAGCAATGGCCACATCGCGCGCTCGGCGACGATGGCCACGCCCCGCACATCTATGCCCCTGAAGACCTGCCGTACCGGCGGCGAAGACAGGACAATTGCAATTTTCATAACGTGTTCCCTTTGACTGGAGATCATTTGCGGAACTTGCCCGGTGACTTGCCACGACCTTAGTTAATCCCTCGGGGCATGCCTGTGTGCAGGCGCACATTGAACGCATGGGCAAGCCCTAGGTTCCCGCCAACGGCGACAAAGTATAATTGACTTGATTTCGCAGCCCGGCCACGCCACACCGGGAGTACAAGGGAAAATGGAGGCCAAAAGTGCCACCATATGGCTCTGGCAGCAGGCTGCCGCGCCGTTCCTGGATGGGGCAGTCAATGCCGGGAGGCAGTAATGCCGGGAGGGAAGGAAAAATGACCACGCTAGCGCCAAACGCCGGGGGAGCGCCTGCCGACAGTGCGGCAAGCCCCGATATCAAGATTAGGCTGCGCAACCTCAGCAAGATTTTCGAGACGAAGAAGGGACCGTTCGTCGCCATCGATTCCCTGACGTTCGATATACCCAAGGGCTGTTTTTTCATGATCGTCGGGCCGTCGGGCTGTGGCAAGACCACGCTTCTGCGGATTCTGGCCGGGCTTGAGAACCACACCCACGGCACCATGGAAATCACCCCCCCAGGCGATAACAGGCCCAGCAATTCGATGATATTTCAGGGCGATTCACTGTTTCCCTGGATGACAGTCTGGGACAATGCCGCCTACGGCCTGGTCATGCGCAACAAATCCAGGGGCGAGATCAACGATATTGTCGGCCATTATCTCCAGCGCACGGGCCTCAGCAAATTCAAGGATTATTACCCCCACCAGCTTTCTGGCGGCATGCGCCAGCGCGTCTCGATTTCGCGCGCTTTTGCGACTGACCCGGATATATTGCTGATGGACGAGCCCTTCTCGGCGCTCGACGAACAGAACAAGCTGCTGCTGCAGGAAGAATTGCTGCGTATCTGGGATGAGACCAAGAAAACTGTTATGTTCATCACGCACAGCGTCGACGAAGCCGTCACTCTGGGTGACCGCATCATGGTGATGACCGCCCATCCCGGGCGCGACAAGGCGACCATTGATGTGCCGTTCGAGCGCCCGCGCAAAGTTCTCGAATTGCGAGCTCGCCCGGAATATGGTGAATTCGTCTACAATATCTGGAAGTATCTGCGCGAAGAGGTTGATAGGGCCCGCGCGCTGGACGAAGGGAGCGCGTCATGACCGATGCCATTCAGCAATCAAAGGCGATAGAGGGAAAAGGCCGCGCGACCGGCTTTTCGTTGGCGGCCTATTTAAAGAACAGCGGCGAACGCTGGATGAACATCCTGTCACCCTTCGCCTTGCTGCTGATCTGGGAAATAGCCGCACGGCTGGGCTATATTGATACCCGCTTCTTCCCCGCACCCTCGAAAATTTTCGAGACCATGTGGACCCTGATCCTTTCGGGCGAACTGTTCATCCATCTGAAGGCCAGTATGTACAGGCTGTTCTGGGGCTTCATGTGGGGTGGCATCCCCGCGCTGCTGCTGGGCATCAGCATGGGCCTGAGCCGGACATTGCGGGTAATTGTGGAACCGATCGTTTCGGCCACTTATCCTATCCCTAAAAGCGCTATCCTGCCGCTGATCCTGCTGATCTTTGGTCTTGGCGAAGCCTCCAAGATCGTGATGGTGGCCGTGGGGCTGTTTTACCCGATCCTGATCAACACAGTCGCGGGCGTGCTTGAAATTCCAAAGATCCACTTCGATGTGGCGCAGAATTTCGGCGCAAAGAAGCTGAACGTCTTCCGCACAGTTGCTTTGCCCGGCGCCATGCCGCTGATCATGACCGGCGTGAAACTCGGCGTCGGTCTTGGCCTGATCCTGATCTCGCTCGCAGAAATGATCGGCGCAAAGTCGGGCCTCGGCTACATGATGTGGAATGCCTGGGAAATTCTCTCGGTCGAGACAATGTATGTTGGTCTGATCGTGATCGCGTTTCTGGGCGTGATCTTCAATCTCATTCTCAACGAGCTCGAACGCATGCTGGTGCCGTGGAAGACGAACCGGTAACAAATGTCTTCATTACGCCGCCGTCAGGGCGGCGTAATTTTTTCAGAAGTCCGAAATATAATTGTGAAGAAAGCCGCGCATGAGCGCTCATCAAGCTTCAGGTCCCGCCGCCAATACCTCTTCCCTCGTAGCCTTCACTTATCGCGATTTCAGGTATTGGGTGAGCTACCGGTTTCTCTCCGGTGTCGCCTACCAGATCAAGACGGTCGGCATCGGCTGGTATCTCTATGATACGACCGGCAGCACGGTGGCGCTGGGCCTTGCGGGATTGTTTGCGTTTCTGCCCTCCATCGTCTTTGCGCTGGTCACCGGGCACGTTGCTGATACCTATAACCGCAAGTTGATTGTCGCGTTGTCCTACCTGCTGTGCGCTGCCGCGATGGGTGTGCTTTGTTATGCGGTGTTTACCGGCGTTGCGCCTGTATGGCTGATTTATGCGGCAACGGTCGTGATGGGTATCGGGCGCGCCTTCGCCAATCCGGCTTCGCAGGCGATCACCCCCAATCTCGTGCCGCGCGAGCATTTCGCCAATGCGGTGACCTGGTATTCCTCCTCCTGGCACCTGGCGACAATTGCGGGCCCCGTGATTGGTGGATTGCTTTATGCATTTGCGGGAACCCGAGTCGTTTTTGTCACTGCGGCAACGATTTTTCTGATTTCGGCATTCTGCGCCTGGGCATTGCGCACGCCGCTTGATCCGCCCGAATCCGGACGCGGTCCGGTCAGCATGGAAAGTCTGCTCGCAGGCTTCAAATTCATGTGGGAGAAGCCGGTTATGTTTGGCGCCGTTGCGCTGGATTGCGTGGCCGTGTTGTTTGGCGGGGTCAATGCGCTGTTGCCTGTGATTGCCAAGGATATTCTGCTCGCCGGGCCTGAAGCTCTGGGCCTGTTGCGTTCGAGCCCCGCGATCGGGGCCATTCTCATGTCCGCCGTCGTGGCGCGCCACCCCGTCAAATCGGGGGCAGGCCGGAAAATGCTCATCTCGGTTGGAATCTATGGCCTGCTGATCGCGCTGTTTGGTCTTTCGCAATGGTTGTGGACCTCCATTGCCCTGCTCATCCTGATCGGTGCTGCGGATATGGTGAGCGTCGTCATTCGCCACACGATGGTGCAGGCAGAAACGCCCGACGAAATGCGCGGACGCGTAGCCGCTGTCAATTCGATCTTCATCGGTGCGACGGGCGATCTCGGCGAATTCCGCGCAGGTATCATGGCGGCCGCGCTGGGCACGTTGCCTGCGATCGTGTTTGGCGGTTTGACTACGATGGTTTTTGCCGGGCTGTGGTTCAAACTCTTTCCGGCGCTCGCCAATCGTGACAAGCTGATCGAGCACTGATCATCCGCCGGGTGACGGCGCAACAGTCTGCAGGGAGAGAACATGAATCGGATCAGCGCATTTTTGGCCGTTGTTTTATCCATCGGCTCAAGCTTCGCTCCCGCTCAGACGTCATGGCCTTCCAAACCGGTACGGATCGTCGTGCCGCAGGCAGCAGGCAACGCAACAGACATCATTGCGCGACTGACAACCGAAAAGCTGACGCAAAACACCGGCCAGCAATTCGTGATCGAAAACCGGCCCGGCGCCGCCAACATGATCGGCGCCACGTCCGTCGCCCGTTCGTCGCCTGATGGTTATACGTTTCTGTTTGGAACGGCGGCTGTTTTCACCACCAATCTCTACACCATGAAAAACCTCACCTACGATCCCGTGAAGGATTTCGAGATGGTGGCGCTGATTGCACGCGGCGTATTCATGGTCGTAGCGAATCCCTCGCTACCGGCCAATACGCTGCCTGAAGTGATCGCGCTTGCGAAGAAGCAACCCGGCAAGCTCAACATTGCGACCGATCAGCCGCGTAACTTCACCGGCATAATCGCCCAGTGGATCAACAAGTCCACCGGCGCAAACATGACGCCTGTGCCCTACATCAACATGCCCCAGGGCGTGCAGGACGTGATCAACAATCGCGTGGAAATGTCGATTTTGGCGCTGCCGGCGGCTGGCCCGCAACTTGAAGCTGGCAAGCTGAAGCCGATCGCCGTGAGTTCGGCGCAGCCCATTCCCGGCTACGAAAACGTGCGGCCCATTGCCGATGTAATCCCCGGCTTTGACTTTTTCGGCTGGTTCAATTTTGCAGCGCCCGCAGGAACGCCCAAGGATATCATCACAAAATTCAACGCGGAAACCGGCAAGGTGCTCGACGATCCCGCCTATCAAAAACGCATTTCTGATATGGGTTTTTATTCGTTCGGTTCTCATCCCGTCAGCAAGGCCGACGAATTCCTTCAGAAGGAATTGGTCGCCTGGAAGAAAGTCGTCGATACGCTGGGGATCGAACCGCAATAATCATTCAACCCCACCTGCATGGAAACTCCATGCGGCCGGTTCTGGCTACGAAAAGGGTTTCATCGCCTGGGCAAGCGCGAATGCCAGCCCCTGGCATTAAATGTCCCTCAGCTTGTCCGTCGCGTCCACGAGTCCGGCCAAAATGCCTGGCTCGCTTGTGGCATGTCCGGCGTCGGGAATGATGTTCAGCGTCGCAGCAGGCCAGGCTTGCGCGATTTCGAAAGCCGTGCGGGATGGCGTCACCACATCATAACGGCCTTGCACGATGATGCCCGGAATATGTGCAATCGCTTCCATGCCATCAAGCAACCGACTCTCTTCCATGAAAGACTTGTTGACAAAATAATGCGCCTCGATGCGGGCAAGGGCCATGTCGCCTTCACTGGCGCTGCCGCCTGAATACCGGTTGCGCGGCAGAAGCGTCAGCAGGTCGCTCTCCCACCGGCACCACGGATACGCGAACGCACGGCGCACATCCCTGTCCTCATGGGTGAGGCGCTGATAATAGGCGGTCACAAGATCGCTGCGCTCATCATCCGGGATGGGCGCGACAAAGCGCTGCCAGCTTTCGGGAAACATCGAGGACGCGCCGAATTTATAGAGCCAGTCGACCTCGCACTGCCGCGCTGTGAACACTCCGCGCAGCACCAGGGCCAGCACCCGTTGCGGGTGCGCCTGTGCATAGGCCAACGCCAGTGCAGCGCCCCAGGAGCCACCAAGGATCAGCCAGCCGGGGATGTGAAGATGCCGGCGCAATTTTTCGATATCGCCCACCAGATGCGGCGTGGTGTTGGCGGCAAGTTCGCCCTTGGGACGGGAACGGCCAGATCCGCGCTGGTCGAACAGGACAATGCGATAGGTTTCCGGATCGAACAATCGGCGATGATCGGGCTGACAGGAACCACCGGGGCCACCGTGCAGAAACAGCGCCGGTTTGCCCAGTGGATTGCCGCAGGCCTCCCAATAGATTTCATGTCCCTGGCCGACATTCAGCCAGCCGCTGTCGTATGGCGATAGCGACGGATAAAGGCTGCGTGAAGGTATGGAGGTTCGTGTATCCATAAAATAGCGTGGCGATCTCGTGACTCAGTGAGGCAGTCTATCACACAACGGCTTTGGCATCGACCCTGCCAAGCGCTGCTGTGGTAGGAAATACCAGCGATTTGATGACCACCGGAACCGCGCCGGAGGTTTCCAGCATGGCGCCGATGTCGATGAAATCAAATTCCTTGAGGTTGATGCCGTCAATGGAAACGACAGGGCTTTTCAGCTTGCGCTCCTCGCGCGCGTGAATGCCCACAAGGCCGCCAATGTCTCCTTCGCCCACCAGGACCAGCGGATGCCCGTTGGCCAGATGTTTGCTGAGCCCAAGTTCCATGCCGTGGCAGAAATCATCAAGCCGCCGGAATGTGGCCGAGCCAGCCCAGCGGTAGCAGACCGCGACCGCCTGCTCACCTTCGTGCTGATCGAGACGGCGCAGGGCCGCGCGCACAGCCTCGGCAATGGCTTCAACGCTCAGCGTCTCTTCCGCAAGCGGCAGGTCGGGCACAACGACTGGCATGTTGCGCACGGGCAGCGTATCGAGCGGGCTTACGAAGATCGTCGAGCCTGAGACCTGGATCGTATATTGCGATGCGCCAACCACGGTGGCGCGAATGCCCTGATCCGGCTTTTCGATCTTCACGCCCCAGTCTTCGATGTGCTTCACGATAGCCTTGGCAAGGCGTGGGCCCAGGTCGCCAAAGCCGCGACTCTGCGCGCCATAAACATATTCGGACACACCGCCGGAGAACGTGATGGCGTCCGGCTTGCGCTCATTCCTCAGCGGTTCAAGCCGCAGCAGGCCAGCAGTTCCGGGGCTGAGCTTTGGCGCGGAAATCGCCTCGAACAGCCGGTCCGCCATGCGCTCGACCATAGCCGCGCGCTGATCTTCGATGATGGTGCGGCCCAGCTCCAGCTCAAACCCCACCTCCTTGGCAAACCGCCGCCCGGCTTCCTCCACCCGCAACACCTTGCCGTCCTGATCAAATGAGACGATGCGCGCGCCAACGTCGATCGCGGTCATGTCAACCACTTCGCCATTGACGCACACAGCGATCTTGGACGTGCCGCCGCCGATATCGACATTCATCACTATATTTGCATCGCGAATGGAGCGCGCTGCCGCGCCAGAGCCAAACGCCGCCAATGTCGTCTCCAGCCCGTCGCCGGCGCTCACGGAGACGAACTTGCCCGCCTGCGCCGCAAAGAGATCGCCAATGGCGCGCGAATTGGAGCGCCTGACAGCAACGCCTGTGAGGATCAGCGCGCCCGTATCGATGGAGGCCGGATCAAGCCCTGCGGCCTCATATTGCACATCAATGAAAGCGCCGAGCTTTTTGGCGTCGATGGTCATGTCATCGGCATAGGGCGTCAGCAGCACATCAGATTCATGGAAAACCTCGCGCTTGGTGACGATATAACGGTTGTCGAGCCGCTCCAGCACCAGCCGCGAAAACACCAGATGTGAGGTGGACGAGCCAATATCGACGCCGACGCTGACAAGGCGAATTTCATCCTCTTCCTCAAGCGAGCGGCGGACATTGGAAAAGAAAACGCGTCCACCCTGGAATTCTTCGGTCATCGAGCCGTTTCCCCTGTTGTCGCGGCCTTTTGCCCGCTGAAACAGCCATTGGCAAGAGTGTCACTTCCTTTCAAGCTTCGTGAAAGGCACTCGCGCCAAAAGCCTATTATTTGCTCACGCCCCAATGTCGACCTATTGCCATGTGCGTATTATAACAAGTGAGATGTTTCTGGGTTTTCTTCGATTATCCAGCGGATCATGGGCGCCGCCGCGCTGTTTCCCGGCGATAACGCGATGTCGGGCGCAGCCTGCATTGCATAGTCGCCGGACGGTCCCATGCGAATAAACGTCGGTTTCGAGCTGATTTACGATTTCCCCAAACCGACGCCGGTCATCACGGTACTCGGCATTCATTTTACACGGGCTTCCGATATCGAGAAGCCGGATCATCTGACGGTCAGTCCATCCATCCAATCTATCCGTACAGGGATTCTTTCGGCAATTGGTGCAGTCGATTGGTCGCTCCGGCCGGCAGGGTCAGCCTCTTCGGTGATGGTATAGTGCGTGACAGCGGCTTGCCCGACGTTATCGCCCCGAATGCCGTTCAACACGCTGTTGAGCAATTGCCAGCCGACACCCTGGTCTATCTTCTCGGTAGCCGCTATTGCGAAACTGACAGATTGTCGGAGCTCGCCTGGAAATTATTCGAGTCCGTGCCCCCTGGCTGGGCACGCGTGCAGGCGATCTGCGACTATGTCCACAATCATATTTCATTTGGATATGAGCACGCGCGGGCCACCAGAACAGCATGGGAAGCGTGGAGCGAGGGCAGAGGCGTGTGCCGCGACTACGCCCATCTCGCAATAGCTTTATGTCGTTGCATGAACATTCCCGCCCGCTATTGCACGGGCTATCTGGGAGATATCGGCATGCCGCCCCCCTATGGGCCGATGGATTTTGCCGGCTGGTTCGAGGCCTATCTGGGCGGCCGCTGGTACACTTTCGACGCCCGCAACAACATGCCGCGCATCGGGCGCGTGCTGATCGCACAAGGCCGTGACGCGGCCGATGTTCCCATCACGCATACGTTTGGCCCGAATACATTACTAAGTTTCCGCGTCTGGACTGATGAGCTTTCGTAAATGTGCCGGATCGAAAAGGCGACCGAACAAGCGGCGGCTGGACTTCCTCACGCAGCCTTCGGCGGCAGGCTTTCCAGCTCTTGCTCGTAGGCTGTCTCCATCTTTGATTGCAGCCCTTGCTTGGCGAGTTCCGCTGCAAATTCTGCCCGGATTTCGGGGCTCTCGTCGGCGTAGTCGATCTGGTCGCCGCCGACGCGCTTGCTGATCCAGGCTTTTGGTACGCCCTGTCCGTTGCGGATGGAGACGACCTCGTGCTTGAAGGCGAGATAGCGGGCGGGTGTGGTGCCGGTGTTGAAATGCTGGTGGAACCACATGTTCGGCGGCACAATCATGGTGCCGACTTCCCAATCATAGCGACGCGGCTTTTCGCCTTCCGGCCACATCATCGAATAGCCTTCGCCTGACAGGATGATGACATGGGCGCCGGGGCCGTGCGCATGGCCCTTCTTGTATGTGCCGATGGGGAATTGCGAAATGTGGCTGTTCATCGAGCCTTTCGCCATGTTGAAGCGAATGTGGCCACCGCCCGCGCCGCGCTCCTTGGCGGTGATCAGCGGCAGGTTCACAGCGTCAGGCACAAAGTTTGTGACGAGCTTGAACCCGGTCTGTTCGCCCTTTGCGGAGAAATAATCGGGCTCGCCGTTGAAGCGCTGTTTGAAGTCATGCTTCGTGTTGAACACGAAATCTGAATCTTCATAGAGGTTCATGACGGGTGGGCCGTCGGTGACGGAAACGAAGCGGGCTGGCTCCTGGCCCGAACCATTGAAATGCTGGTGAATGGCGTTGAGCGGTATGGCGAAGAGCGCGCCGGCCTTCCATTCAAAGGTGATGCGCTGGCCCGCATCGTTCCACACGGTGGTGGAGCCGCGCCCTTCCAGCACGAGGATCATTTCCTCAAACAGCTGGCGGTGCGGGGCAAGCTTGCCGCCCGGCGCAATTTCGCAGACATAGCAATCATTCGATGTGCGCGAGGCCTCGTGGTTGATGTAGATGCCCTTGCCCCCGCGTCGCGCCCAGGGTTTCAACTCAACCGTGCGCAGGTTCTGCACGTAATGGGCGGAGATGATGTCCAGCCCCTCGTCGCGCACCCAGCGGAGATAGGGGGTCTCTTTCTCGGAAGCGAATTTGCTGGCGAGGTCTTCGGAGACGACGGCGTCTTTGGCCATGATGGTATCCTTTCTTTTGGCATTCTGGCGTAACCCCGGCGCCTGCAGGCGATCCGGGATCGTGCCGTGAAAAGGCTGGTATTGCCTGCGGCTACGCAGCCTTGCGGGTAGGCGATTCATCCACGATAGCGATACATTTCTCCGGCTTCACGCGCAAATTGATGGTATCGCCTTCTCCTGCTCTCAGGGAGGGATGAGAGCGAGCCTGCACCATGGCATTGCCGAGGCGGACCTGAACGTCGACGAAATCGCCCAGAAAGACGGTCGTGTCGATCTTGCCCTTGTAGATGTTCGAATTTCCGTCCACCGGGAAATCCCGGTCCGACAATTCAATATCCTCCGGCCGGATGGCGATCGATACCCGCGTGCCCGCTTCAAATCGCGTATCTGATTGCACGAGCATATCGCCAACTGGCGTATCTATGCGGAAACGCGCGGCCTCCTGGTCGTAGGCCCTGACACTTCCATCCAGGAAATTGGTGGTGCCGATAAAATCGGCGACGAATTTCGTTTTCGGATGATTGTAGATGTCGCGTGGCGCGCCGATCTGGACGATCCGGCCCTCGCTCATCACGGCGATCTCGTGGCTGAGGGCCAGCGCCTCTCCCTGATCGTGCGTCACATAGATCGTGGTGAGCCCGTTTTCGCGCTGGATGCGCTTGAGCTCAAACCGCATGGCCTCACGCAGCTTGGCGTCGAGATTGGACAACGGTTCGTCAAGCAGCAGGATTTCCGGCTCCATCACCAGCGCGCGGGCCAGCGCCAGCCGCTGTTGCTGACCGCCAGATAGGCGCGTCGCGTCGCGCTCGGCCAGATGATCAAGCTGCACGGCGGCCAGAACACTCATCACCTTGTCGCGGATCTGCTGTTTGGAGGGCTTGTTCTTGCGCACTTCCAGCGGGAAGGCGGCGTTGGAAAACACCGTCATATGCGGCCATATGGCGTAGGACTGGAAAACCATGCCGAAATTTCGCTTGTTGGGCGGCACAAACAAGTTCTTGCCCGAGGAATAGACAATCTTCTGATTTGCTTCAATTTCCCCGGACGAGGGCCGCTCCAGCCCGGCAATCGAGCGCAGGGTAGTGGTTTTCCCGCAGCCGGAGGGGCCAAGGAGGGTGAAAAATTTGCCTTTAGGCACATCGAACGAGACATCTTGCGCGGCTTTTACCGGCGGCCCTTTTTGGGTCTGATATTCCGTACAGAGCGCGCGAACGCTTAGCATGGCCAACTTCCTCCCTTTTGTTCGGATTGTTATGCGATGGACGGCGAGGGAGCGCAAGATGGGGCGGCGTCGCCGGCAATGCCTGGTTGTAAACCACTGCAGTGAGGCTTGGCCCATCGCCGGTGGCAAGCGCGAACGCTAAACATTCCTTTGTATTACTAGGGCCTGTCGTCATTTAAGCCAAACGATAGCGCAAACCAAATGCAGCCCTGCGAGGAAGTTTCGCGCGGTCTTCTCGTAGCGTGTCGCGATCCCCCGAAAATGCTTGATAATGCAGAAGAAGCGCTCGACGAGATTGCGTTCGCGATAGAGCGCGAAATCGCAGTC
>CAMDKB010000098.1 GCA_945901195.1 Rhizobium sp. Q54 | reverse complement strand
GCGCTTTTTGAACCGTCATCCCAAGTCCGCGCTTTATGCCGATTTTGGCGATTTCGCCTTTTGGCAGTTGAAGGTGGCGCGGGCGCATCTCAACGGCGGCTTCGCCCGGGCCGCCGATTTTGATGGACGGGATATTCTGACGGAGGCGGCAGGCGCCGGGGAACTGGCTGCGCTCGAAGCCAGCGCCATCGAACACATGAACAGTGACCATAACGACGCAGTGCGGCTCTACGCCACGCGCCTGCTTGGCGAAAAGGACGGCCGCTGGCGCGCGAGCGGTATCGACCCGGAAGGGCTGGATCTCGCGCTCGGCGATCTCACCGGCCGGCTAAGTTTCCCGGAACCGGTCACAAACGGCGAGAGTTTGCGTAAAATTCTGACCGCGCTCGCGCGCGACGCGCGATCGAGGCCCGCATGAGTGCGAATTGCTGCAACGCAGCATTAAGTATCAGTGGCAGAACATTAATCGCTATGCTCTAAATATCGGCGCGATGCTTGCCCTAATGGCTTGTGGCGGGTAAAGAGCCCGCCACCTCATGCGCGTATTTACGGGAGTCGAAACGTAGCGCGAGGTTTCGCCATTGCCGCCGTTCCAGTCATACGGGGCGGCCGGAGTTAGCGCGAATCAGGCCACGTCGCCAAGACGTTGGGAACAGCAGCGGCAATCGAGCGGCGAGTCCGCGTGGAGATCAAGATGCAGGAAACCGGCGTCTGGAACAAATCATTTGGCATTGATAAATTTGGCCTGAAAAACATCAAGAGCGTTTCCTACAATCTGGAAGCGCCCATGCTTTATGAAGAATCCATTCGCCGCGGTGAGGCGGTGCTCATGCCCGGCGGCCCGATCAACGCGGGGACCGGCATCCACACAGGCCGTTCGCCCAAGGACAAGCATACAGTTCGTGACGCCACCACCGAGGGCAAGGTCTGGTGGGGCAACAACAATTCCATTACCCCCGATCAGTTCGAAGTGTTGCTCGGCGATTTCAAAAAGCACATGGAAGGCATGGACCTGTTCGCGCAGGACCTATATGGCGGCGCCGATCCCGCTTTCCGCGTCAAGACCCGCGTCATCACCGAATTTGCCTGGCATTCGCTGTTCATCCGCAATCTGCTGATTCGCCCTGACAAGACAGAGCTGGCCAATTTCACGGCTGACCTCACGATTATCGACCTGCCCTCCTTCAAGGCTGATCCCAAGCGGTACGGCTGCAAGAGCGAGACCGTGATTGCGCTGGATTTCACCCGCAAGATCGTCCTCATCGGCGGAACCAATTATGCGGGCGAGATGAAAAAGTCCGTCTTCACCTGGCTGAACTGGACCTTGCCGGCCCAGGGCGTCCTGCCCATGCACGCCTCTGCGAATGAAGGCGATCATGGCGACGTGGCTGTATTCTTCGGCCTGTCGGGCACTGGCAAGACAACGCTTTCGCAGGTTCCTGACCGCACCCTCATTGGCGACGACGAGCATGGCTGGGGCAAGGAAGGCACGTTCAACTTCGAGGGCGGCTGCTATGCCAAGGCTATCCGCCTGTCCCGCGAAGCCGAACCGGAGATTTATGCAACGACCGAGCGATTCGGCACGGTGCTCGAGAACGTGGTTTTCGATCCGGTGACCCGCAAGCCGGATTTCGATTCGGAAGAAAAGACCGAAAACACCCGTGTCGCTTATCCGCTGGATTTCATCTCCAACGCGTCAGCCACTGGCCGTGGCGGTCATCCCAAGAACATCATCATGCTGACCTGCGACGCCTTCGGCGTGCTGCCGCCGATCGCCAAGCTTGATCCGGCTCAGGCCATGTATCACTTTCTTTCGGGCTATACCGCCAAGGTGGCCGGTACCGAGAAGGGCGTGACGGGTCCGGAAGCGACTTTCTCCACCTGTTTCGGCCATCCCTTCCTGCCATTGCATCCTTCGGTCTATGGCAACATGCTGCGTGATCTCATCGCCAAGCACTCCGTCGATTGCTGGCTGGTGAACACCGGCTGGACCGGCGGCAAGGAAGGCGTGGGACGCCGTATGCCCATCAAGGTAACGCGCCGCCTGCTGGCTGCTGCGCTCGATGGTTCGCTTTCGAAGGCGACCTATCGCACCGACCCCTATTTCGGCCTTGCTGTCCCCACATCGGTGCCCGGCGTAGAGCCGCATATTCTGGAGCCGGTTAAGACCTGGAAAGACAAGGCGGAATTCGCCCGCACTGCCAAGCACCTCGTCGACATGTTCACGAAGAACTTCGTGGCCTTCGAGAAGGACGTTGATGCGGCCGTGCGCGAGGCCGCGCCGGTGATGCGCATCGCGGCGGAGTAAAACAAACAAAAGCCCTCACTGCTTTACGGCGGCCTTCTGGCCGCCGTTTTGCGTTTGCTGTTTCGGCGTTGCCGCGGTTGCGATAGACTTCCTGCAACAAACTTCCTGCGACAGACTTGCCCAATTCAAAGGGCGCGGAGTAAAGAAACATGGTAAATTCGCTGGATGTAATCGACTTCCATAATCACCATATTCCCGCGAAATTCCGGCAGACGGCAGCCGATACTTTTCCACCGGACCAGAAGCCGCGTTGGGACGCTTTGGCACGCAAGCTGTCGGATGAAGATCTCCTGCTGCAAGACATACGGGATGGCGATATCTCCGCACGCGTTGTCAATATCCCGGCCGCACTGATTGCAGACTCCTCCGGGCGAGTGCCGCACGCCACGATCATGGCGATGAATGATTCGCTCGCCGCCATTTCTGCACGCCGTCCCGGACGCATCCACGGGCTTGCCTCGGTCGATGCCTATGATGGCGATATTTCTGCACGCGAGGCGGAGCGCGCCATTGGTCAACTGGGCTTGCGTGGCTTGTTCGTCGATTGTGCACGGGGCGACGTCATGATTGATGCTCCGCAGGCGCGGCCGACGCTCGAGGTCGCTGCAAAACTGGGGGTTCCTGTTTTTGTGCACCCGGTCAATCCGCAACCCCTGACTGATCAGATGGTGCCTTATGGACGGATCGGCACCCTGTTTGCGCGCGGCACTGTCAATTCGGCTGCATTGATTGCGTTGATTGAAAGTGGCGTGTTTACGCAATTGCCGGGATTGCGAATTGTCGTGACCGCACTTGCATTCGGCGGGCTAGCGATGGCGACAGGGTTTTCAGATTACAGCCTCCAGCCATCCGGGGCGCGCGACATCATGCGCAAGCATGTGTTCATCGATACGATGGGTTTTGATCCAGCATTGATCCGCGCAGCCGTAGACATATTAGGCCCGCAAAATGTTCTGGCCGGCAGCGACTGGCCTATCGTGAATGACAAACCGATTGGCGCACGGCTGACCACCGCGTTGCAGGCGACCGGACTGGGCCAAAACGTGCAAGAAAACATCGCCGCCGGCAATTGCAGGGCGTTGCTGGGGCTGGTGTGATGTCCCTCAAAAATAGCGCCACCACACGTAAACATGACTGATTGCGATGCTCACAAGCATCATCGGGAAGGCATAGAGCATGTAAGTGACAAAGCGGAATGGCACGCCTTCGCGTTCGGCGATTCCAGCGACCGTCAGATTGGCTGAAGCGCCGATCAATGTTCCGTTCCCGCCCAGACACGCACCAAGTGACAGGCACCACCACAAGGGTTCGATAGCCGCTTCGCCGCCGAAGGCCGGGGCCATGCTCTTGATCAGCGGGATCATGGTCGCGACAAAGGGAATATTGTCGATAAGCGCCGATAGAACCGCCGAAGCCCAGAGGACTGCATAACCTGTGGTCGCCAGATCGCCGCCGGTAGCTGCGACGAGTTGATCGGCCAGCAATTTCAGGAACCCACTGCGCTCCACTCCATGGACGACGATGAACAACCCGATGAAGAAGAAGATTGTAATCCATTCCACATCGGTAAATGTCTTGTGCACATTTTCGGACTGCTTCTCCGCGTGATGCTGCCAGTTATCCAGAAACATCAGGATGGCAGCGCCCGTCATGGCGATAGTCGCCGGCTCAATATGCACCAGCTTGTGAAACACGAAACCAATCATCACCAGCACCAGCACGCCGAGCGATTGCTTCAGCAATGTCCAGTCTTCGATTGTATCAATGGCGCGCATTCCCATCACGCGCGCCCTGTCCTCATCAGTTGCAGAAATCTTCATGCCCCAGACAAAATGCGTCATCAGCAATTGAACGGTCATGATGACCATGATGATGGGCAACAGGTTAATTACGAAGGCGTTGAATGTCAGGCCGACCAGCGAACCGATGAGAATATTGGGTGGATCACCAATCAGGGTTGATGTGCCACCAATGTTGGACGCAAAAATCTCGGCGAACAGAAACGGATAGGCCGGCACTTTCAGTTCGCGTACGATCAGCATCGTTACAGGCACGACGAGCAGCACGGTCGTTACATTGTCGAGCAGCGCCGACAACACTGCGGTCGCTACCGATAACATGACCATCAATCCCGCCGGCTGCGCCTTGGCCAGTTGTGCAGCCCAGATCGCGACATACTGGAACATGCCCGAGCGGCGCGATATCGAAACAAGGATCATCATGCCCGTCAGAAGGCCGATGGTGTTGGCGTCAATGGCGGAGGTTGCCTGCGACTGCGTAAGGACGCCGGTGAACAGCATCAGGCTTACGCCCAGCAGAGCGACAATCGCGCGATTGATTTTTTCGGCGATAATGACAGCATAGGCGGCGAGCATGATAAGCGTCGCCACCCACATCGGGCTCCACCCGAAGATGACGTTCGGCGCGGCGTGTGCGTCCATGTTGAGTCCCCCCTCGAAATTCCAGGCGGCGTTTTCACCGCATTTGCGATGACGTTAACAATTCATTCACAGATGTCGAGCAATTCTTAACGACGATGTTCTCTTATAGTACCGATATGGATCAGTCCGAGATGTGCCGCTGGATCGCCTACCGGGGTGAACCCGTCCTGATGGAAACTTTGGTCTCCGATCCTGGCCATTCCCTGATCGCGCAGTCGCTCAAGGCCTCTGAAAGCGTGATCACCACCAATGGCGATGGCTTTGGCCTGGGCTGGTATTCCGAACGCCCGGTGCCAGGCGTTTATCGGGAGATCCGGCCGGCCTGGTCTGATGAAAATCTGCGCTCGATCTGCTCGCAGGTGCGCTCGCGGCTTTTCTTTGCCCATGTGCGCGCCTCAACGGGCACAGCGAGCGTGCGAGCCAATTGTCATCCCTTCGCCTATAACCAGCACATGTTCATGCACAATGGCCAAATTGGCGGTTATCTGCAGGTGAAGCGGCGTGTCGAAGAACTGATCCCGGATGAACTTTACACGCACCGGCACGGTACTACCGATTCGGAAGCCATATTTCTGGCGGCTCTCGGCGCCGGGCTGGAGAATGATCCGCTGAAAGCGATGGCGCTGACTTTGAAACGCATCGCAGCCCTGATGCAATCGGCGCAGGTGAAAGAGCCGCTCCGCCTGACCGCAGCGCTTACCGACGGCCAGACCTTGCGGGCCTATCGCTGGGCTTCGGACGCAAAGCCTCCCACGCTGTACTGGCGCAATGACAACGGCAGAATACTGGTCGTCTCCGAACCGCTGGATGACGACCGCGCGCAATGGCAGGAGGTGCTAGACGGCAGCGCGCTCACGGCTTTTTCAGACGGGCGCGTGAAAATCGAAAATCTGTGTGACGCCATGGCGGCCGCATAAACGGCGCTCTTAGTGAGCCTCATCCCAGTTCTTCGCAGCCTTGGCATCCACCTGCAGCGGCACGGCGAGTTGCACGGCCGGATGCGGCGCATCAATCATGACCTTGCGCACAACCTCGATTGTCGCGTCGACCTGATCCTCGGGCGTCTCGAACACCAGTTCGTCATGCACCTGCAGCAGCATTCTTGCATCCAGTTTCGCCTTGAGCAGAGCATTGTCCATACGCACCATGGCGCGGCGGATGATGTCAGCGGCTGAACCTTGTATTGGCGCATTGATCGCAGCACGCTCGTTGAAGGCCCGTTCGCTCGGATTGCTTGCGGTAATGCGGGGGTAGTGACACTTGCGGCCGAAGATCGTTGTAACATAGCCCTGCTCGCGGCAGATCTTCTTGGTCTTTTCTATATAATCGCGAATGCCGGGAAAGCGCTCCATGTATTTGCGGATATAGGCGCCCGCCTCCTCCCGCGAGATCCCGAGCTGATTGGCAAGGCCGAACGCGGAAATGCCGTAGATGATGCCGAAATTGATGGCCTTGGCGCGGCGGCGGATTTCGCCGGTCATTTCGCTCAGCGGCACGTTGAACATTTCCGATGCAGTCATCGCGTGAATGTCGTGGCCCTCGGCAAAAGCCTTCTTCAATTGAGGAATGTCCGCCATGTGCGCGAGCACGCGCAATTCGATCTGTGAATAGTCAGCCGACAGTATCCTGTTGCCACTCCCCGCAACAAAGGCGGTGCGGATCTTTCGCCCCGCTTCATTGCGGACAGGTATGTTCTGCAGATTTGGCTCCGATGACGACAGGCGGCCTGTTGTCGTGGCGGCCAGCGAATAAGATGTGTGAACGCGCCTTGTATGCGGGTTCACATATTCGGGCAGCGCGTCGGTATAAGTTGATTTCAGTTTCTGCAATTGCCGCCAGTCAAGTATGCGCGCAGCAAACGTGTTGCCCTGTTCGGCCAGGTCTTCAAGCACATTGGCCGCAGTGGACCATGCGCCTGTGGCTGTCTTCTTGCCGCCTGCAACGCCCATCTTGCCGAAGAGAATGTCACCGATCTGTTTGGGTGAACCGATGTTGATGGGCTCGCCTGCCAGCTCCTGTATTTCAGCCTCGAGCCGGGCCATGCCTTGCGCAAACTCACCCGACAGGCGCGAAAGAATCTGCCGGTCGATGGAGATGCCACGCCGTTCCATGCGTGCTAGCACATCGATCAATGGCCGCTCCAGCGTCTCATAAACCGTTGTCATATGTTCTGCAGCAAGACGCGGCTTCAGCACAGACCATAGCCGCAACGTGACGTCCGCATCTTCAGCCGAATATTCGCTGGCCTTTGCGATGTCGACCCGGGCAAAGCCGATAAAGCTCTTGCCCTTGCCTGCAACTTCGTCGAACGCGACAGGCTTGTGGCCGAAATATTTTTGCGACAATTCATCCATGCCATGCCCGTTGACGCCAGCGTCAAGCACATAGGACATGAGCATCGTGTCATCACTGGGCGAAACCGTGATGCCCGCCTCCTGAAACATGAGCCAGTCGAATTTCATGTTTTGCGCAACCTTGAGAACCGCAGGAGATTCCAGCAGCGGTTTAATTCGCGCGATGACATCGCTTTCTTTCAACTGGCCGGCCACAAGCGCGTTGCCCCCGAACAGATCGCCGCCCGCTCCATCGCTGCGATGGCCGAGCGGAATATAGCAGGCCCGGCCGGGCGCAGTGGCAAGAGCGATACCAACAAGTTCCGCCTGCATCGGGTCGAGCGAGGATGTCTCCGTATCGACACAGATGATGCCGCTGGCGAAACCCTCGGCAATCCATGCATCGAGTTCGTCGAGCGTTGTGACAGTGCGATAAGCGCTGCGGTCGATCTTTTGCGTCACTGCGAGGACAGCACGCTGGCTCGCCAGCGAAGCCGGGGTCATTGCATCGAGTGCAGCGCTGGCGGATGGCTTACCTGCCGACTCGGGCGCAGCAGACCTTGCCGCAGCTTGCGCGCTGGCCGATGCGCTTTCAGCGTCTGCGCGTTGTTCTCCATTTCGACCGCGCCAGCCGCCGGGGCCAACAAGGCGAGGATCGGCTTCGATTTCATTGGCATCGACCTCGAAGGTATCGGCTGCGCGTTTGGTGATGGTGGTAAATTCCATCGCTTTCAGAAAGGCGACGAGCGTCTTGCCGTCCGGCCGATGCAGGCCCAGATCATCAAGGGGCGTCAACAACTCCACGTCGTCGACCAGCTTTACCAATTGCCTGGAGACCAGCACTTTCTCGATGACTTCGGGATTGGTGAGTGTTTCACGCCGCTTGTTTTGCTTGATCTCGCCAGCCCGCGCGATCAGTGTTTCAAGATTGCCATATTCGTTGATCAGTTGCGCGGCTGTCTTGATGCCGATTCCGGGCGCACCGGGCACGTTGTCGGTTGAATCTCCTGCCAACGCTTGAACGTCGACAACCTTTTCGGCTGACACACCGAAGTAATCGACCACTTCGTTTTCGCCGATCCTCCGTTCGTCACGATCACCTGAAGCGGGATCGTACATGAAAACGCCGGGCTGGATCAGCTGCATCAGATCCTTGTCGGCGGAGATGATGAGCACATCGGCGCCGCGTTCACGCGCCTGTTTCGCATAGGTCGCGATGAGATCGTCGGCTTCGTATTTGTCCTGCTCGATGGGAATTAGGCCAAACGCGCGGATGGCATCGCGCATCAGAGGAAATTGCGGCACAAGGTCTTCAGGCGGCTCGGACCGGTTCGCCTTATAGGCAGGATAAAGTTCCTTGCGAAAAGAATTCTCGGATTTGTCGAGAATGATGGCCAGATGTGTGGGCATGATGCCCATGGCGCCTTTTTCGATGAATTGAAAAAGCTTGGTGCAGAACAGCCGCACCGCGCCATTGGGCAAACGGTCCGAGCGATAATTGTATTTCTGATCCTGCCGCATGGACTGGAAATAGGCGCGAAAAACGAATGACGACCCGTCCACCAAAAAGATGTGGTCGCCCTTCTGAACGTGCCTGTGTACCGGATTCATCTCTGCTGTATCCCTGTCTGGCCCGGCAATCCAGGCGCAATTCAACTTGCAGGAACACTACAGCAGAAAGCGGCTCGTGTGAGCCTGCTTTGGACGTGTTTTACATATTGCGTTGTCCGGCAGTCTGCGGCTGTGGAGCCGGGTTGCGCAGCTCCAGCAATATCAAGGCAGCTCCGGCCGCCACAACGGCGCTCAACAGCGCTGCAATCGCATGGCCGCTAGACGGAAACAGCCCGCCTATAACCATCGCTTGGCCGCAGAACACCAGCGCCAGCGGCAAAGTTGCGTAGGCAAAGATCCATTTGCGGCCCATCAGCGAAAAGAATGCGTTGAAACGCGATCCCGCGATCAATTGTCCCGCGACGACCATGGCGGCAGCGCCGGCAAGTCCCAGACCGAGGCTGGCGAACGGCAAGACGGAAATTTGAAAACCATAGGTCAGTGGAAGGCTGGCCGAAGTCATGAGGCCGTTGAACGCGGCCCATGCCGCCAACATGGACGCAGCTGGTACGGGATTTTCCCGGACATAGCGGGCAAGCCCGCGAAAATTCTGCGCCAGGCAATGGCCCGCTGTGAAATAGACGAAGCCGCGCATCAACTCCACCCAGAGCACGCCGCCCTGATCGGTGTGGAGAATTTCCATGATCGCGGCGAGCACAAAGATCGTGCCTGTGCGCATGCGTCCGAATGTCTTCCAGAAGATGAAGAACAGCGGCAGAATGAACAGTGCAATGGCCAGATGGGCCTGCGTACCGGCCATGCCGAGAAAGCCTGAGATGCCCTTGGGGGCGATGTCCTGCGTCAGCCAAAGGCAGCCGGACGCCGCCACAAGCCATGCCGCCGAGGCGACGACGAATGGTCCGGTCTTGCGCACGATATAATCGGACCAGTTCCAGTCCCGCGAGCGTTGCAGAAACATGCCAGCGAAGACGAGGAACGAAGGCAGGGCGAAGGGCTCCAGAAAATCACCGATTGCGGACAGCCAAACGAAACCCTCGGGCATCTTGCCTGCCGATGTGAGTGCCGCCGACAGAATTACGAGCATAATCGCGAGTCCCTTGCCTGAGTCGGCAAAGGCCAGACGGCCCGGCGGGTCAGCAACGAATGCGGCAAGCGCACGCGCCACCATGCGTTGGGAAAGGGCGGCTGGATTGGGCCGGAGCGGTTCGTCCCGCGCGACCCAATTCAAAAGGGAACGGGCATTGGCGCTTATGCTGTGAGCCGGAGCCATCATCATGGGGGACGGAGCGCCACTTTCAGCCGACGAACCCCGTCCCGCTGTGCGGCTTCCGGCCGTGCCGAACATCCTGTTCCGTAACTCGACATTTGAAGTAGACATCTTGCCCGCCTGTTTCGTTACGGGGTGCTTGCGTCCTGAATTTGGTCAGGTCGGTCAGCTTAACGCCCGTTAACAATCGTCAGGCATGGGAGGAGCAAATGCTGTTCCGCTTGGAACACTTTGGTTGCAATGGTCGCAAAGTCTGGCGGGAGGAGCGGCGTTTTTCAGGCCGCCGCAGCAGCTGGCGCGATCCGGGCAACGGCGGGGATGACCCGCTTGGGCCGGTTGAACCAGAGGATGGCCGCGATGATAACTATAATGACCAGAGAGAGCGCGGATTCGACAACCGCCAGAACCATTGCAACAGCCCATAACAGGGCCATCAGATGTTCCAGCACGGCGATCAGTTTGGACTGCGAATGGCGGCGAAGCACGGCCACTCTGCGGCCCGGCATGGGATGCCAGAAATTCAGGAATGCAGTCGACGCAGATGCGCCTGCTGCGAACACGGCTGTATAAAGGGCCAGTTCCATGGACGTCCAGGCGAGCGCCGCCAGCGGAGCGGCAAGAAAGCATAAAAGAGGAACGGCAATGGCCTCGAGTTTTCGCCGCTCGACTTCGCGCCTCTCGACGGGGGCTGTCGTCAGAAACTCCGGGGCGTCTTCGCTGGAAATCGTCAGCCAGGCCAGCGAAGCCGAAATTTGTGCTGCTATGACGACGACGGCGGGCGCGATGGAGATCGCCAGTGATCCGTTTGGCCCCTGGCTTCGCCAGATCACGATACTGACCGGGAGCGTGTAGATCACCTGAAGCATGATCTGACTGAGCAGCCAGGGGTCACGGCCAAGAAGCCGCCATTCCTTCAGGCGCAAGGAACGGCCAGCGCCTTTGCGGAACCGCAAAGGCTTGTTGGAAGCCTGCCGGGTTGGCGCGGCAGCTGCGCCTGCAGAATGCACAGCGCTCATCGCAAACCGTTCGCCTAGCAGCAGCGCCGTTGCAGTGAACGTGATCACCGCGATCGAACACCAGAGAACCAGCGCCTCCCATTGTCCTGCGACGGCCCGGACGGGGAGCCACAGCCAGTTCTGCGTATCATAAAGAAAGCCGCTTCCGGGCTGCTCAATCGACGTCACGATGGCTTCGCGAACGCCTTCCGGCATGACGTTCAGACCCTGCAAGGTCATGATGAAGGCAGCGCCGATGATCGTCGCCAGAATTTGGGACACTACGCGCGTGCGCCGTGGCCCCGCGATACGGAACAGCAACAGTGTGAGAATAATGCCGATGGCGGTTGAGAAGAGGCCAGCAGCCATCAAGGCAGGATAGACGGCGAGCCATTTCCAGCCACCGAAAAACGCATTGGTATTGGCGATGGGCAGAACGAAAATCGCAACAGAGCCTATGGATTCGCAGCCGATTGCGAGCGCGCGCGCGAACAAAATGAAGCGCGGGGGCAAAGGCGAGGACAACAACAGATCGAGATCATTACGCGTATACAGCGCGCGCGTCGTGCTCGTCAGCGATTGCGACACCAGCCACGGCATTACAAAAAGTACGATGGACGCAATCGCAGGCAAAAACAGCCGTTGATTGGCGCCGCCCGGCTCTGTTGTAACAAACCATTGCGCTACCGGTATGCCGAGGGCATGAAAGACCACGATGGCGATAAGCAGGATGATCACACCCTTGCGGTTGGACATCCCGCCGAACATCGAGCGAAATCTTCGCCAGCTCAATTGCAGATCATGCAGGACGAGCCAGCCCAGCGACCCCGGTTGCGGCGTCAGCAAATTCAGGTTCACGCGGCAACCTCCGCCGCGCCGGTCAGGGTGAGGA
>CAMDKB010000097.1 GCA_945901195.1 Rhizobium sp. Q54 | reverse complement strand
TGGGGCCTTCGTGCTTACATTCGTGCCAGACCTTGCGGTAATGATCGAACTTGCGAGCGATGACATCGTCCGTGTCGAGGTTTTGTGCGACGTGATAATTGTTCTTTGCGGCCCATTCGAGCGCGGGATCGGAATGTACGGCAGCCCAGATCGGCGGATAGGGCTTCTGGAAGGGACGAGGGCGCGGCAAGGCTTCGTCGAATTTGAAATACTTGCCCTCGAAGGTGACTTCGTTTTGTGTCCAGGCCATCTTGACGATTTTCAGTATCTCTTCGGACATTGCAGCGCGCTGATAGAAATCGACGCCCCAGCGGATGAATTCGTGCTCGTGCACGCCAATGCCCGATCCGAATTCCACGCGACCGCGCGACAATTGGTCGAGCATCGCGACATCCTGAGCGAGGCGGATCGGATGATAGAACGGCAATTGCCACATCATCGCGCCGATGCGCAAGTTCGATGTTTCGCGCGCGACAGCCGTCAGAAACACATTCGGCGAGGTGATGCGCCCGACAGGTGAATTCTGGTGCTCGATGACAAAATAGGAATGCCAGCCATCGCGTTCCAGTTGCTGGGCGAGGCGGATATGCTGGTCATAGACGTCGGCCATATTGGTGTCGCGGCCCGAATAACCGCCGACAGCGTCCCACAGGGCAAAGTCGATTTTCGTCATGGTGCGTTTCCTTTTGCTGTTTTTATTTGTTACATGATTATCCGACAGCGTGGGAACAAGCGCAAGCCGACCATCACCTGGTGCGCAGCGTGACCTTGTCAGGCGAAGGCGGGCGCCACCTGTTCAACGAACCTGTGCATTTCCTCTTTCACACGGACCGGGTCTTTCAGCCCGAGATTGAAATAGAGGATGGCTTCATCAAAACCGCCTGCCTCAACTTTGGTTTTCAGCGTCTCGATCATATGCGCCGCATTACCAATCAGGACATTGTTGGCGTTGAAATCCTCCGGTTTCTGCGTCTGGTATTTTTCCACGATTTTTTCGAAATAATGATAATTGGCGGGTGCGTTTTTGGGGTCGCCGGGAAACGCCGGTGAGGTGCATTCCTTATGATAGCGCAATTGCCGCTGGCGCGCGCTCATGTCTTCCTCGGGCGTATCGGCGAAATGGATAAAATAGCTGGTGATGATGCGGCCCGGTTTGGTGCCCGCCTTCGCACACATCTCGCGATAGAGATTGGCCGTATTCACCAGTGAGCCATGCGCCGCCGACGCCTGCCCGGCAGCGACCACCAGCCCCGCCCCATAACGGGCAGCCAGTTCCATTGTCGGGCGTGAAAATGCCGCCACATGGATCGGAAGAGGTTTCTGTACCGGCATCGGCGTCACATAGAGATCGTCGAACTGGTAGTATTTGCCCTTGTGGGTGACTGTCTTTTCATCCCCCCACAGGCGCGAAAGAATCTCCAGTCCTTCCGCAAAGACCTCCGAGTTGCGTTCAAAGTCCGCACCGAACGGCGCATATTCGCGCCGGTCGTAGCCGCGCCCGGTCGCAAAATCGACGCGGCCATTCGACAACATATCCAGCGTCGCCCAATCCTCGGCCACGTGCACCGGGTGGTGCAGTGGCAACACGTTGATAGCGGGCGCCAGACGTATCTTTTCGGTCTTTGCGGCGAGGTGAGCGAGCAGGATGTGCGGCGCAGAATTGACACCCAGGGTCGAAAAATGATGCTCGCCGATCCAGGCGGAGTGGAACCCCAGTTTTTCCGCCAGCAGGGCCTCCTCCAGAATTTGCGCGACCAATTGGTTCGGCGTCCGGGGATTGTTGGCGTAATTGTTGTCGCTGAGCGTAAAATACCCGAATTTCATAGCGTTTCCGTCCATCTTGCGGTTGTTGGACCGATCATTCCATCCTGAAACCCAAAATTGCAAGCGCGGTGTTGGCGCAGCGAATGGGGGGGAACGTGCCAACGACGACAGCTCGCGTTGCGGGCGGAGTCGGGCCAGGAGCCATCAGACCGTGCTGACCTTCTGCGAATGGCCTGCGTGATTGCGGCGGCCGCCCGGACTGTTTAAAGGATTGTAGAAAGTAAAACTCTGCAAGCAGGGAAAGCCCTTCATGACCATTCCTTCCGGCAAGATCCAGGAACTCGCAGCTCGGCTGCGCTCTGCTGCGGAAACGGGCAAGGCCATCGCTCCCATTCGTGATGAGCTGGCTGAAGGCGGCGTGCCAGCCGCCTATGCGGTGCAGCAGGTCAATACCGAGTATTATGTCGGCCACGGCCGCCGCCTCTCTGGCCGCAAGATAGGCCTCACCTCCAAGGCTGTGCAAAAGCAGCTCGGTGTGGGTTCACCAGATTTCGGGATGTTGTTCGCCGACATGGAAATCCCGGATGGCGAAGAGATTGCATTGTCGAAGCTCATGCAGCCCAAGGTGGAAGGCGAGATCACCCTGGTTCTGGGCCGCGATCTGACACATGAGCAGCTGACCCTCACGGACGTGATGTCTGCGGTCGCCTATGCCCTACCCTCCATTGAGATTGTCGGCAGCCGGATTGAAAACTGGAACATCCGCTTGCTGGATACTGTCGCCGACAATGCGTCTTCAGGCCTTTATGTGCTGGGCGGACGCCCGGTAAAACTTGAGGAAGTCGACTGGCGGCTCTGCGGGATGGTGATGGAACGCCGCGGCGAACAGGTGTCATTTGGCGCAGGCGCTGCCTGCCTCGGCAATCCGCTCAACGCGGCGCTCTGGCTTGCCCGCACGATGGTTGAAGTCGGCGCGCCGCTGAAGGCCGGGGATGCCATCATGACCGGCGCGCTTGGCCCCATGGTTGCTGTCGCGCCCGGTGACGTAATGGAAGTACGCATCAACGGGCTTGGCTCGGTCCGCGCCGTCTTTGGCCGCTAAAAGAAGGAATATTGAGATGGCTGCCAAAAAGCCCGCGAGCAAAAAGAAACCCGCCGCCAAAGCGCCTGCGAAACGAGTTGTGAATATCAACGCTATCGCAAAATCACTCGACGATGCAGCGCGAGAAGCCAAAGCCATTGCGCAGATATCAGACACGGTGGAACTGACTCTCCAAGAAGCCTATCAGGTACAAAAACAGATGATCGCCCTGCGCCAGAAGCGCGGCGAACGTCGCGTGGGCATCAAGATGGGATTCACCAGCCGCGCGAAGATCGTGCAAATGGGAATTTCCGACATGATCTGGGGCCGCCTCACCAACGGCATGATCGTGGAAGAAGGCGGCCCCATCGATTTTTCGCGATACGTGCACCCGCGCGTCGAGCCGGAGATCGCCTTTCTGCTGAAACGTCCACTGTTTGGGCTTGTTACCCCGATGCAGGCCATGGAAGCGGTGGAAGCCATCGCACCTGCGCTGGAGATCATCGACTCGCGCTATGATAATTTCAAATTCTCGCTGGCTGATGTTGTCGCGGACAATGCCTCGTCATCGGGGTTTGTAACGGGACCATGGGTAAAGCCGGACTTTGATTTCTCCAATCTTGGGCTCGTACTTAATTTTGACGGAAAGCCTGTACAGATCGGCTCGACCGCCGCCATCATGGGACATCCAGTGCGTTCCCTCGTGGCTGCGGCACGCTTTGCTGCTGAAGCTGGCGAGCCGTTGCAGACTGGCTGGATTGTCATGGCGGGAGGCGCCACTGCCGCCGAAGCCTTGTCTCCCAATCAGCACGTCGAAATGGAAATGGAAAAAATGGGCCGCGTATCGTTCTCGACGCGGGGGTGATGGCAAAGTGTCATAGCGGCCAAAGCAGGCGAGCTATCCTGGATCGCCGCCAGCGTCCGGAATGACGCGGTCTCAGGAGTTCACAAGATGTCCAAAATCAAATGTGCCATCATCGGTTCCGGCAATATCGGGACTGATCTGATGATCAAGATTGCGCGCACCGCCAAGCATCTGGAGATGGCCGCAATGGTCGGCATCGATCCGCAATCTGATGGGCTCGCACGCGCCGCCCGCCTTGGTTATGCGACAACGCATGAGGGTGTTGAGGGATTACGCAAATTGCCAGGCTACAAGGATATACAGGTCGTGTTCGATGCGACTTCGGCGCGCGCTCATATCGCCAACGATGCTTTGTTGCGCAAGGATGGCAAGAAACTGATCGACATGACCCCTGCCGCTATCGGCCCGTTCACTGTGCCGGTGGTCAATCTCGAATCCAATCTCAACGAGCCCAATGTCAATATGGTTACATGTGGCGGACAGGCGACGATCCCGATCGTTCATGCTGTGCGCAAGGCAAGTGATCGCGTGATCTATGCGGAGATTGTTTCATCCATCGCGTCGAAATCGGCCGGGCCGGGAACACGCGCGAACATCGATGAATTCACAGAAACAACATCGAAAGCGATTGAAACCGTGGGCGGCGCGGACCGCGGCAAGGCCATCATCGTGCTGAACCCCGCCGAGCCGCCCTTGATGATGCGCGCAACGGTCTTCACGCTATCCACCGGCGGTTCGCAGGAGGCGATTGAAAAGTCCATCAACGATATGGTCAATTGCGTACGCGAGTATGTGCCGGGCTATCGCCTGAAACAGAAAGTGCAATTCGAGCATATCGGCGATAACCAGCCCGTTCGCATTCCCGGCATCGGGCTTTGCGCAGGACTCAAGACCACGGTGTTCCTGGAAGTCGAAGGCGCGGCGCATTATCTACCCGCCTATGCTGGCAATCTCGACATCATGACATCGGCGGCGCTCGCAACGGCTGATCTCTGGGCCGCGCGTATTCAGCAGAAGGAGCTCGCATAAATGGCGCGCCCGAACAAGAACAAGATCTATGTACAGGACGTGACCTTGCGTGACGGCATGCACGCCATTCGTCACCAGTATGGCATGGACGCCGTGCGCGCCATCGCCCGCGCGCTGGATGAAGCGAAGGTGGATGCGGTCGAAATCTGCCATGGCGATGGCATCAACGGCTCATCATTCAACTATGGCTTTGGCAGCAATGACGACAAGGATTGGGTGGCAGCTGTCGCCAGCGAATTGAAGCATGCTGTTGTCACCGTGCTGCTGATCCCCGGCATCGGAACCTTGCATGATCTGAAGGAATCCTACGAGCAAGGCGCGCGCAGCGTGCGCATCGCCACCCATTGCACGGAGGCCGATGTCGCAGCCCAGCATATAGAGGCGGCGCGCAAGTTGGGAATGGATACGGTCGGCTTTCTGATGATGGCGCACATGACGCCTACGGAAAATCTGGTCAGCCAGGCCAAGCTCATGGAGAGCTATGGTGCCGAATGCGTTTACATCACCGATTCGGCCGGGGCCTTGTTGCCGGGACAATATTTTGAGCGCACCAAAGCCTTCCGCGATGCATTGAAACCGGAAACGGAAATTGGCGTGCACACCCATCACAATCTCACGCTTGGCGTCGCCAATGCGACCGCAGGCATTGAAGCAGGCGCGGTGCGTGTAGATGCGTCACTCGCGGGAATGGGCGCGGGCGCAGGCAACGCCCCGCTGGAGGCTCTGGTCGCTGTGCTCAACCGCATGGGTATCGAGAACGGCTGCGATCTCAACAAGCTCATGGACGCTGCCGACGATCTGGTACGCCCGCTGCAGGATCGCCCTGTGCGTGTTGACCGGGAGTCGCTCTCGCTCGGTTATGCTGGTGTTTATTCCAGCTTCCTGCGCCACGCGGAAAACGCGTCCAAAATCTATGGCGTCGACACCCGCTCCATCCTCACCGAGCTGGGCGCACGCCGCATGGTCGGCGGGCAGGAGGACATGATTGTCGATGTGGCGCTGGATATGGTGAAGAGCGGCGCGGCGGCGAAATAATCATTTCCCGCTGCGGGGTTCAAAGCGGCTGCGGAGGAGTTCGCGCAGCGAACCTTCCATCAGAATTACAATTCCCAGCCGCGCGCCGAGGATCATGCCCGCGACGGTGATCGGCCATGTCACAGCCATCAACGAACCTGCCGTCAATCCCTGCCCTATCGTGCAGCCTCCGGCGAGCACGCCGCCAAATCCCATCAATGCTGCACCGGTGAGATGGCGGCGCATTTCGTGGTGATCGTCAAAGGCTTCCCAGCGGAACCCGGCTTTGGACCTGGCATGGATGAATGCGCCCAGCACGACGCCGGGAACAGTCATGACGCCAAAATCCAGCCATGCCGCATGGCTTCCAATCACCGCGAACAACGCCCGCGCCACAGGCGCAACAAAGGTGAGCGATTGCACACGCAGGCTGGTTGAAAATTCGTCCGCAAGAATGCCTGTCACGCACCAGCCTGCCACGATGGCGAGCCCGAGGACCATGCCAGCCGTCAGCAGCCGTCGGGTCTGGCGCAGCCGCGCGTCTTTCAGAGCCCATCCACAAGCGATAGTGCGAATATCAAAGCTACAGGCAGCCTCACATCCCGCGCGATCAGATGCTGCAAAATTCCCGGCCATTCCGAAGCGCTCCCACCGGGCATGGGCAAACTTATACGTTCGAGGAAATCGATCCGTAGAGGTGAGAGCACACCGCGCAACGTGGCATATGCGATAGCGCCAAAGACGAGAATGGAAACGAGGCTGCGCAGGTCTCCACCGCCAAGGCGCACCAGCGAGCCGAATGCGCAAGTGCCGACAAACGCCATGCCCAGAACGAATAGCACCGATCCGATGACTGCAGACAGTCACGGCACTTGCGCAGGCACGTAATTTGTCCGCGCAGGATCAAACAGACCGAGGATGATGACAAGTTGCGTTCCCATGATGGCAATTGCCAGCGCCAGTGCGAAGGTTTTCAGGCCTCGCCAATCTTGCCCCATCAGCGCATCTTCAATGGCGGCAAAAGAACACAGGCGACCGCGATGCACGAAAAATCCAGCCGCGCAGCCGATCAGAAATCCTGACAAGGCTACGGCCCAGCCCGGCATGAGTCCCCCCAACCCTGCGACGCCTGGTTACTTCCTGGCTGTGCGTGACGTGCAGAACATGTCGTAGATGACACCGACAAAGCGGCGAATATCTTCGTTGGCAATGCTGTAATAGATCGTCTTGCCGTCGCGCCGTGTGTTGACGAGATCATCGAAGCGCAACCGTGCCAATTGCTGCGAAACGGTAGCCTGCCGCAACGCGAGGATGTTTTCCAGCTCACCGACGGAACGTTCCTTCTCGCACAGAAGGCACAGCAGCAGCAGCCTGTTTTCGTGGGACAGCGCCTTGAGAAAATCACTGGCTTCACGAGCGTTCTGCAATAGCTGTTCGAGTTGTGGAGAGTGCTCGGGCGCGTGGCGCAGTTGGTCTTCCAGAGATTCTGTTACGGCTTGTTGGCTCATTTTTGTTTCTCCGGCGCGGCGGCAGAGTTTAGGGGGGCGCAGGGCCAAGTTTGGCAATCATAGGCTGCAACAATCCCCAGAACATTCCATTCTCGACATAACCTGTGATGCGTGACACTTCACGGCCATCGTCGACAAGTACAAAGGTCGGGGTGTAGCGCACAGGCCTCTCCAGAACGATGTCCTTGGGTTGGCCCAGACCGATGTTGTAGCGGCGAAGCGGTGCGCGCTGACCGGCGTCCGTCTTAATGTAAGCGGGGGCGACTTCCGCATCCCACCGGGCGCAATAGGGGCACCCGTCCCGCTCGAACATCACAAGCTCTGCGGCGCGTGCACCCGCGACCGTAAGCGCAAAAGCGGCCACGGCAAAAAGCAGGAAGGCAAAGCTCGACCGGAGAGTCAGGATTGCAAACTGGCGCATACGCCTAATATACTCATATTTGAATGTTTTGACCAGCAGCGAGCGTGTGAGGCACTTAATTGGTTCTGGAACAATCACTTGGCGGGGCTGTATTGGCCGGGCTTCTGTCCTTCCTTTCGCCCTGCATCCTGCCGCTTGTTCCGGCCTACCTCTGCTATTTGACAGGGCTGGAATTGTCCGCCCTTTCCGGCGAGGGCGGCGCGCTGCACCCTGACGCCACGCGCCGGGCTGTCACCCGCTCCGTCGCTTTTGTCTTGGGGTTTGCAACGGTTTTTATCGGATTAGGTGCTGGCGCGTCAGTGTTTGGCCAATTTCTGGCGCAATGGTTCGACTGGCTGGCAGTCGTCGCCGGGGTGCTGATGGCGATCATGGGATTGCACTTTCTAGGGCTGATCCGCATCGGCCTCCTGTTCCGCGAAGCGCGATTCCAGACAACGAGCAGGCCTGCAGGATTGGCGGGCGCCTATGTCGTGGGGCTGGCATTTGCTTTCGGCTGGACTCCTTGCGTTGGTCCAGTTCTGGCTTCCATTCTCATCATCGCGGGTGCGCAGGGGACGGCGGGCAATGGTGTGCTGCTTTTGGGAGCCTATGCGCTGGGGATTGGGATACCGTTCGTGCTGGCTGCTGCTTTTGTGCGGCCGTTCATACGCTTCATGGCGCGCTTTCGCCGCCATATCGGAATGATCGAGAAAATCATGGGCGCCGGTCTGCTTGCCACCGGCATTCTTGTTGCAACAGGTAAAATGTCCATGCTTGGCAATTGGCTGCTTGAGACATTCCCCATATTCGGCAAAATAGGCTGATGGAGAGACCCATGCTGACACGGCGCACACTTTTCACTGGCGCAGCCGCCGCCCTCGCCGCGCCAATGGCCGCACGGGCGCAGACCAAACTGCCTTTGCCTGGCGAAGATGGCCTGTATCATCAGGACTGGTATCTGGAGAGCTTTCTCGACCTTGCCGAAGACGTCGCCGGGGCTGCGAAGAGCGGCAAGCGCCTTGCCATCATCTGGAGCCAGCGCGGTTGCATTTATTGCAAACGCATCGCCGAAGAATATTTCATGGATCCAAAACTCACCCGATATATCCGGGAGAATTTCGACGTGCTGCACATGAACCTGTTCGGCGCAAAAGAAGTCACGGATTTCGACGGCAGGAAACTTGGCGAAAAAGCGATTTCTCAGAAATACGCCATTCGCATTACGCCAACCATTCAGTTTTTTCCTGAAAGCGCGGATGGGCTTGGAGGTCTGGATCCGCTGAAGCGCGAGTCGCTTCGCATGACAGGATTGCTTGAGCCGCAACAATTTCTCGGCATGTTCCGCTTCGTGCGCGAAAAGGGATACGAGAAAGCTAGCTTTGCGGAATGGCTGAAGGCCAATAGTTAACTAGCCAAAAAAAACGGCGCGATCACCCGCGCCGTTGTATCCTGTGATCGAATATCGCCCGTTTATTTGTTGACCGGTGACTCCTTGTCGAACAGATAGGCCATCACATCCTTGATCTGCGCTTCGGTGAGGAATTTCTTTGCGCCGAAGCGGGGCATGTTCGAGCAGGCGAAAGCTGATTGCGAATTGTAGATTTTCGCCCATGCATCCTTCATCGTCTGCGGATCGTATTTGCGATCCTTGCCATAGGCGGTCAGGCTCGGGCCGATCGTACCGTAACTCAACTCCTTGGGATCGAGTTGATGGCAGGCGAAACAATTGCCGCCAACCGGGCCGTTCGGCGCGTCTGAAAATTGCCCGCCGGTGCCGACATTGGCAACCTGATAGCCCTTCTTCCAGTCGCCCTGAAGATTGCCATCCGCCGGAAAAACTACTGACGCCGCTTCGCGCTTCTGTATCACTTCGGCTTCGGCGGCGCTGACCTGATTGCGCTTGTCTGTGCACAAGCGCTGCGTATCGTCGAGTTCGATCCGCGCTTGCCATTCCGGCGACGCTTTGGAAAACGTCGCCTTGATCATGGCTTCGACCTTGGCGGAACCGGCCATCGGCGCGGTTTGCGCAAACGCGCCCGAAGCGAACAGGAGCGCTGTGCAGGCTGTGAGGAAAAATGTGCGTTTCATGGTCTTCCCCCTCAACGCTTGATCGACGGTACGGTGATTTCGCCACCTGCCGCTTGCTTGTTCAAGAACATGACCAGCGCGGTGAGGCCTTCTGAGGCATAATCCGGCGCTGGCCAGCGCTGCTGGCGGAAACAATCCCACAGCCTGTGCTGCATGGTGCGAAGCGCGCTTTGCGAGACACGATAGGTGGGCCAGGACCCCATGGTCTCCTGCGCCTGTTTTCCCGGCTTTGAGAAGTCAGGCAGTCCCTGCAGGCGGATGCGCTTGCCCGGTTCGCCATGGCAGGTGGCGCAGGCAAAATCCATGACGCCCGCACGGCGGTAAAACATGGCTTCGCCGATCGCTGTCAGCTCGGCTTCCTTGGGATGGGATGTTTGCGGCTCGATCTTGAAGCCCGTCGATTTATTGGCGATGAAAGCGACGAGGTCCTCCATATCGGAATCCCGGCCGGGTGCTGAGAACCGCCGCGCGATCACATCCTTGGTATCTAGCCCCTGGATTTTTTCCATGCACCAGAGCAGGCGCTGTTCGATCTCCATGACCTGATCAGCATCTGCAAAATAGCGCGGCATCCTGGCATAGGCGCCTTCCAGCTTGCCTGCTCCCAGACCCATGTCACAGGTTTCAAGCGAAACATTCTTGGCGCCTCGCTTTTCGCCCCACACGACCTGACCCCGGTCAACCGCCAGAAAGCCCGGATTGGACATCGGATCAGAAATCATTTCGCGATAGCGCTCGATTTCCTTTTCAGCGTCAGGCGTCTGCGCCAGCGGTCCGCTTGCTCCCGCTGTGAAGGACAGAAGGCCCGCCAAAGATACGAATCTGGCCCAAACGCGCATTTTTTTGCTCAATCCGATCATTTTTCCTCCCGGTTCCTCGATAGCCATCCCGTTTTCTGTAAAAAATTGCAACTCCGACTTTACATTCAAAAAAATATATATCAATATGTGTTTAACGTGCGCAAGCATTCTTGTCTCGTCAAGCAGGAAGTGTCCGGGTAAAACGACCGTGAAGCCGGGCTTGCCCGAACCGCGAGCCACATTAAATAGGTCGCACGAGTCAAAAAAGGAGAGATGCCATGTCGCAAACGGCAAATTCGCGGCGCAATTTTTTGAAGACAGGAGCGATTGCGGTGCTGGCTTCCATTCTTGCCCCTCATATGGTTCTGGCTGAAGAGGCCGATGTCAAAGCTGCGCTGGACAAGCTTTATAGCGGGAAGACCATGGCGGCCGGCAAGATCAAGCTCGACCTGCCGCAGATTGCGGAAAACGGTCTGGTGGTCCCCATCGGTATCGACGTTGAAAGCCCGATGACCGACGCCGATTATGTGAAGGCTGTCCATATCTTTGCGGACGGCAATCCGCTTCCCAATGTCATCAGCTACAGGTTCACGCCCGAATGCGGCAAGGCCTCGGCCTCGGCGCGCATGCGGCTCGCCAAGACCCAGAACATTCTGGCAGTGGCGGAAATGTCGAACGGGCAATTGTTCACGGCGAAGCAGGAAGTAAAAGTGACCATCGGCGGCTGCGGCGGCTGAAATCAACGGACAGGAGACATTCAAATGGCAGACGAAAAGAAGCCTGTCCCCCGTGTTCGTGTACCCGCGAACGCCAAAGCCGGCGAACTCATCGAAATCAAGACCCTGATCTCGCACGTGATGGAAAGCGGCCAGCGGCGCGATGCGGCCGGCGCCGTTATCCCACGCCGGATCATCAACAAATTCACTGCCGCCTTCAATGGCAAGACTGTGTTCGAGGCGGACTGGTTTCCGTCTATTTCCGCGAACCCGTATCAGTCCTTCTTCTACAAGGCCAAAGAGTCTGGCGAGTTTGTCTTCACCTGGAAAGATGACGACGGCTCGTCTTACGAAACCAAGAACAAACTGACGGTCGGCTGACCGCCAGCTTTCAATTTCCAGATTGAGGAGACGGCGGCGCCGTCTCCATGAGTAAGAGGGACCGGTACGCAGGAGAGCGTTTGCCGGAAGGGAGAGTCTTGCGATGATTTCGCGGAGGGAATTTCTTCAGGCAAGCGCAGCCGCATCGGCTATTGCGGCTGCCAGCGGTCTTGGTCCGCTTGGCCGCGCCGCCGCGCAGCAAAGGCTCTCGCAAACGGAAATTCTCCGGTTCGACCCGCTGGGTTCCCTTACTATCGTGCATGTCACCGACATTCATGC
>CAMDKB010000096.1 GCA_945901195.1 Rhizobium sp. Q54 | reverse complement strand
AGGGCACTTCTAAAAACTCTTCGCGAATTTAACTAGCTGTGATTCACTATGCTTCATCGACGATTTGAATCGGAGCGCTCCTTATGCCCAAGCAAGCCGGCTTATTTGATCGCGCGGATCGGACGGCCAAACTATTGAGAACTCGTGATTTTCTTGAGCGTGTGAACAAGTACGTGGCGTGGGAGAACTTTCGGCCGCTGTTGGACGCGGCCTTGAGCCGCAAGGATCGCAGCAAGGGCGGACGGCCTGCGTTCGATGCGGTACTGATGTTCGAAAATTTTAGTGCTGCAAGCGCTGCATAATATGTCGGACGAGCAGACGGAGTATCAAATTTTGGATCGACAAAGCTTCATGCGTTTTCTAGGATTGGAGCTTCACGATATGGTGCCCCACCCACAAACTCCACAACGAACAGAAATGCAGCGAACCAAAGCCCCCAGGGCCAGCCGGATTTTGCCAATTGCCCCGCCTGCGCCTCCATTCCGCGCGCCCACTTTCCCCAGCCATGCACCAGAAATAGCCAGCCGCAGCCGAAACGCAAAATGGGCCACGCCAGCGGCACAGCCCATTCATAGAATCCCGCAAGCGATGGAATAAAAAGCTTCTGGCGTGCGGATGTATTGTCACTCATGTTTTCCCCTCCGTATTGTACGCAGGGTTGTTAGTTCACATGGAATGACACCTCAATGGCTTCAGGCGCCACGGCGATAGTTTTCAACTTCCTGCTGCGTGGGAAGACGACCTTTTGGCGTGAGATTGTTCACCAGCTCCGGCAAGGTCTGCGTCAGAATATCCATGATATCCTCTTCAGTTGTGCCCGCCCGTTCAGCAATTTCCTTGATCGTCATTTGGCCGATGGCAGGTCCCAGTTGCGACGGCTGCACAGGCTTGTTCTGTCCGCCGCCAATCCAGGAATCTGCGGCTTCGCCGAGACCGCCCTTGCGCAATTTGTCGATCAGGCCGCCAAGACCACCCGAAAGACCTTCATCCGGCAAACTCTGGGGATGATTGATATCAATGGTCTGTGGATGTCCGCTGCGGGGCGCAGGAGACGGAAACGGGCTACGCGTTTCGGGTGGCAGAATCTGGTCAGCGCGTTCACCGCCGCCTGCCGGTTGAGCCGCTTCCTTGCCGCCACCCAACCATTTTGCGAGGATCAGAGCGCCAGCGGCAATCACGAGCGGCTTTGTGATACTGCCTCCCGGAACAGAATTCTTCAACGCATCATCAAACATACCCATGTAAAAATCTCCGCAGTTTCAGGGCAAGAACGCCAGCGCCAATTTCCGACGTCCGGGCTTTTGCCACAAGTCCTATTGGACGCATAATTGTGACGGTTTGATGCCGCCCCAGATCGGCCTTGCTTTCGGCATTTGAGTGTTGGAATGTTCAGCTTAAGCGCACTGGCAAGACCAACGCCAATGAACAAGACCAACGCCAAAGAAGACGGAGCAGATCATGGGCTACATATCCTGGATTATCCTTGGCGTGATCGCCGGATTCATCGGTTCGAAAATCGTCAACAAAAGTGGCCAGGGTTTCCTGCGCGACATTGCGCTTGGCGTCGTGGGTGCAGTTGTCGGCGGCGTACTTTTCAGCGCAGTTGGTTTGGGCGGCGTTACCGGCCTCAACATCTGGAGCATGATAGTTTCTGTCGTGGGCGCCATCGTCGTGCTTTGGGTCTACCACCAGATGACCGGCCGCACCCGGCTTTAGTGCAAGGCCGGGCCCCCCATTCTGGATAAATGCTTTTCAGTGTCCGGAATGACAGGCGCGCAGCCTACCGCAACCCCTCCACCCATTTCACGAATTCTGCCTCATTCGTGAACTGCGTCAAGGCCTCTGCTGCCTTGGCAGTCAACGGCTCCTTCGCAAGGGCCGTTGTCACAAATGCATCGCAATTCTTGCTTGAGGCCAGTGACATCACATACGCATCGCCCGCCCGATAAAGCCTGATTCTGCCGGGGGTATTTGCGATGGAGCGGAACTCACCTGCGCCAATAGCCTTGAAATCACGCGACACCAGATGAACATCGCCCACGCGATCAAGTTCGTCGTCATCGGCAACGCCGCTGTCGCACTTGCTAACGCCCTTTTTCATGCGGACATAAACAGAAATCTTGGTACCGCATTCTGCGGCCTCGCATTCAAAGCCGCGACCAACGGGCCAGTCGTCGCACGCGAACGCCCAGGGCGTGTCGCGCCATTTTACGTTACCTGCAGTATTTGTATCCGTACCAAGGCCGAAATGCTTGACCACCAATCCGCCTGATGCAATGCCGCAGACAGCCGCCGCAAAGATCACCAGAACACGCGTATCAAGCATTTCGCACTCTCAGGCAGCGCCTATTCCGCTGCAGCCTTGTTGGGGAAGAAGCCGTCCATATTTTGCTGAATGCCATTCTTGCTGCATTCCGCATCGAACAAAGGCTGAATCCGCTGATCCTGATCTTCGTACTCGATCTGGTCTCCGCCAAGTTTGACACTGGTCGCCGCGCCCACTTCCGCCTTGTCGCCGTCGCGTGTAGCTCCAGTCGCCTTGCGCATATGCGCCAGGAACGGATAACGCAAGCCACCAACACCCGTCGCAAAATACCGCGCAGGACGCTTGCTTGTGTTGAAATGTTGATGGAACTGCTGCTCGGCTGGCGGGAAGACCATGCCGTGTTTCCAGTCGATCCGCTCATAGTCCTTGTCGCCATCGAACCACAGCAGGGAATAGCCTGTGCCCGAAACGCACATCACGTGCACGCCGGCCCCATGTTTATGGGCCTTCTTGTAGGTGCCCAGCGGCATTTCCGAGATATGCGCATGCATCAGTCCGTCAGCCAGCACAAACATGATGTTGGTTGATCCGCCGCCACGCTCACCCCAGGGCTTCAATTCGATCGCATCGAGATCGGGAACAAAATTCGTTTCCCAGAGATTGTTGCCAGGTCGGATCATGACAAGATCGCCATCGCCACCGTAATGGTTTTCCTTGCCGATCCGTTCGGAAAAATCAAACTTGTTTTCGAAGATAAAGCGTTCGTTATGGAAAACGTTCATCAGCATTGGCAAGTCAGTGGTGCTGACGATGCGCGCTTTCTCGCGGCCGCTGCCGTTGAAATGCCGGTATTTGGCATTGAGCGGAATAGCAAACATGCTGCGTTCGCCCCATTCGAAACTGCGTTTCGTGCCGTCCGCGAATTCGAGCTGTGTCGAGCCTTGCCCGCTCAGGCAATACACGACTTCTTCATAGATATGCTGCTGCGGTAGGGTCGAGCCGCCCGGCGGCAGATCGAAGACGAACATGTTCGCAAAATCGCCGCGGCCATTGAGGTGGCAGGCGGCCGCAGGTACGCCAACGCGATCCCACATCCTTGTTTCGACATCCACAAGATAGAGATAAAAGCCTCTGTGAACGATGAGACCTTCTTTCTTGACCCATTCGAGATAGGGATCAATGTGAATTCGCGGTTTTGCCTGTTCGCTCATCTATTCCTCCGGTTTCCTTTGGACCCGCCTCATTGAAGATTGCGGCTGATTGCATGATCTAAAATTTTGCGGCCCCGGTCAACATCGCGCCGCAGTTTGATCTCGCTATTGCGGCTCGACCTTGGCGATTTTGATCGCCTCGCCCCATTTCTTCATCTCATCGATTGTATATTGTTTCAATGCCTCGCCGCGTACGCCCTTCCAGGGCTGATTGCCAACTGTCGCAAAGAATTTCCGCGAATCTTCCGAAGCGACCGCCGCGTCTACAATGTCGGCCAAGGTATCGACGACATTTTGCGGCGCTCCTGCGGGCAGCCAGATACCCCACCACGCACCAAGATCAAACCCTTCCAGTCCTGCCTCCCGTGCGCTGGGAATTTCGGGGGCCACGGGCGAGCGCTCTGCCACGGTGAGAGCCAATATCTTGGCGCGCGGATTCGGCCCCAGGACAAACGTCAGGTCAGAAACAAAGAAATCGACATCACCGGCAGCCAGCGCCGCATGGCTGTCCGGGATGGACTTGTACCCCACCCCCAGGGCTTCAACGCCGGTCTTCTGCTTGTAGAGTTCGGAGGCTGCCAAAGAAATGCTGTTGGCATAGGCATAATTGGCCTTGGTGCCTTTTTCCTTCAGGACACGCGTCAATTCAGCGACCGAATTGATCGGCGAATCCACGGGAACAGCAAAGGCGAAAGGTGTTTTGATCAGGCTTGTAACCGGCGTGAAATCCTTGATAGGGTCAAACGGTATCGTTTTGAACAACCAGGGATTGGCCGCAAATGTCGAGTTTCCGGCGGTGATGAAAACTGTATAGCCATCCGGTTTGGCTGCTACGACGGCCTGCGCCGCGATATTGGTCAGCGCACCCGGCTTGTTTTCGACGATAACCGTTTTTCCTGAAGCCTTTTTGATCGCTTCACTGATAAAGCGCGCAAGAATGTCGGGACCCGTGCCGGTCGCATATCCAACGATCATCCGTATGTTGCGGCTGGGATAGACTTCCTGCGCACCGACCCCGGCAGGCATCAGCGCCACCAGCCCTGTCACGAGCAGCGCGCCAAGAGCCGATTGCATGTGTCGCTGTGCCATCAAACTTCCTCCGACCGGACGTCCCTCACCAAATGCCGCGCTCACTCAGCGGCTACCTTCTTGAGAAAAAAACGATCCATGTCTTGCTTGACGCCATTTTTTTCGCAGGATTGAACAAACATCGGCTGGATTCGCTCGTCCTGATCCTCGTATTCCACCTGATCCCCACCCAGTTTGGTGCTTGTGGAAACAGCGACCAGCTTGCTGGCGCCATCGGCTGTTGTGCCGGATGCGCGGCGCATCTGTTGAGTCAACGGGTATCGCAGGCTGCCAACGCCAGTGGCGAAATAGCGCGCCGGACGCTGACTTGTATTGAAATGCTGGTGGAACTGCTGGTCTGCAGGCGGAAACATCAGGCCGTGTTTCCAGTCAATCCGTGTGAAGTCTGGATCGCCTTCGTGCCAGAGCAACGAATAGCCGGAGCCTGAAACGCACATAACATGCAAGCCCGGTCCGTGCTTGTGCGCCTTCTTGTATGTCCCGACTGGCATCTCCGAAATATGCGCGTGCATCAAGCCGTCCGCCAGCACAAACATGATATTGGTCGATCCGCCGCCGCGCTCGCCCCAGGGCTTGAGTTCAATCGAATCGAGATCAGGCACAAAATTGGTTTCCCAGAGATTGTTGCCAGGCCGGATCATCACAAGATCGCCTTCACCCGAATAATAATTCTCCTTGCCTATGCGATTGGAAAATTCGTGGTCGGTGTTGAAGATGAAACTCTCATCGTAAAAGATATTCATCTTCAGCGGCAGATCGGTGCTGCTGGAAAGCAACGCACGCTGGCGGCCACTCCCGTTGAAATGGCGGTATTTCGCATTCAGCGGAATGGCGAACATGCTGCGCTCGCCCCATTCAAAACTGCGCTTTTCTCCATTGGCGAGTTCAATTTGCGTCGAACCCGTGCCTTCCAGCACGTAGATCACTTCCTCGTAGATATGTCGCTGCGGGAGTGTCGATCCGCCCGGCGGGATATCGAACACAAACAGATTGGCGAAATCACCCCGGCCCTTGAGATGACAGGCGCAGGCGTTGACGCCCACACGCGGCCAGAGTTTGGTCTCCACTTCCTTGAGATAAGCAAAATAGCCCTCGTGAACCACGAGGCCCTCTTTTTTGACCCATTCAAGATAGGGATCTATGCCGACACGGCCTGTAACCTGCCCGCTCATATTTTCCTCCCACCAAAGCAACCCGTCAGGCCGCACTTTTTGTTTGCGGAATGTTCAGCATTTTTGACGCGCTGGTCAAGTGCGGCGGGAAAACCGTAAAAGCGGCTCATTTCCAACCGCCAGGGGATCACACTCTGGAATATTAGGCCTTTTCATCGGGATCGTGATCAGGCTAGCCTGTCTCTGCGGCCATTGACGAGCGACCCCTAAGCCAGGAGCCAAAAATGAACGACGAGTACACGCCAGACGAAGCACCGCAGGACGAGAATTATGCCCCTGCCCCCGGCTTTTCCACGCTCTCGGTTCACGCTGGCGCAACGCCTGATCCAACGACGGGAGCGCGAGCGACGCCCATCTATCAGACAACGTCTTTTGTATTCGAGGATGTGGACCACGCCGCATCGTTGTTTGATCTGCGCGCCTTCGGCAACATCTACACACGTATCACCAATCCGACGACGGCCGTTCTCGAGCAACGTGTCGCGGCATTGGAAGGCGGCACTGCCGCATTGGGCGTTGCCTCCGGCCATGCCGCGCAGATGCTGGTCATGCATACGCTGATGCAACCGGGTGACGAATTCATCGCTTCGAACAAACTCTATGGCGGCTCGATCAACCAGTTCAATCACAGTTTTAAAAACTTCGGCTGGATCGTGAAATGGGCCGACCCCGATAATCCCGCCAGTTTCGAGGCAGCTATTACGCCAAAGACCAAAGCCATCTTCATGGAAAGCATCGCCAATCCCGGCGGCGTCGTCTGTGATATCGAGGCCATAGCCGCAGTCGCCCACGCCCATAACATTCCGCTCATCGTCGACAACACGCTGGCAACCCCCTATCTCGTGCAGCCCTTCGCCTGGGGCGCTGACATCGTCGTGCATTCGGCGACAAAATTTCTTGGCGGCCATGGCAATTCGATGGGCGGCATTATCGTTGATGGCGGCACGTTCAACTGGATGGCCGATGACCGCTATCCCATGCTGTCCAAACCACGGCCGGAATATAACGGCGTCGTGCTGGGCGAAACTTTTGGAAATTTCGCCTTTGCCATCGCCTGCCGTGTGCTGGGCCTGCGCGATCTGGGGCCCGCCATCTCGCCGTTCAATTCCTTCATGATCACGACGGGTATCGAGACCCTGCCACTGCGCATGCAGCGCCATTCTGATAATGCGCTCGCCGTCGCCCAGCATCTGTGGCAGCAGCCCTCAGTCAGCTGGGTCAGCTATCCCGGCCTCGCCAACGACAAATACAACGCGCTGGCGCAGAAATATTGCCCCATGGGCTGCGGCGGCGTGTTCACCTTCGGCCTGCGCGGCGGCTATGACGCCGGCCTCAATCTGGTGAAAAACGTAAAACTGTTCTCCCATCTGGCCAATGTCGGCGACACCCGCTCGCTGATCATCCACCCCGCCTCGACAACCCACCGCCAGCTTTCCGACGAGCAGAAAATAACCGCAGGCGCCGGCCCCGATGTCGTCCGCCTGTCGGTGGGAATCGAAGACGTGCAGGACATCATCGCAGATCTGGATCAGGCGATGGCGGCGAGCGTGTAAGCGTGTAAGGGGGCGCGCCCTTCTCCCCTCGCGGGAGAAGGTGGCCGCCAGATGGCGGCCGGAAAGGGACAGTCTGTGAAGTGGGTGGCAAACCTTGCACAACTCAAGCAGACCGTGTGAAAAGTTTGCGTGAGCGGATTCCGTTGACGCTGCCTTCGCGGTAGAATCGATCCTGAAAGCGATTGAATCACATCATCAAGCGCCCGATTCTAAACGTGAAGCAACTCACCCAAGCGATTCAAAAGACTCAACAAAAGCAGACACAATGTCTTGCCATCAAGTCTATGAACCCGCCTTGTCGAGCGCGGCCAAAAATCCTTCCAGCGCCGCCAGCCCGAACGCACGCATATTCGCCTGTCTATCTGTACTTGCTGTTTCCAAAGTGAGCGCATGCTCAATTTTGCCACTGATGCCGATGCAGACATGACCAGATGAATCGCCATAGCGATTGCCTGTCGGCCCCGTTGCCCCGGTTTCGCCGATACCCCAGGTGGCGCCCAGTTTTTCGCGCACCCGGCCTGCCAGAAGAAGCGCATAAGCTTCCGTCGACGGGCGCAAGCCAGTCAGGTCCGCAGGCGTAAGACCCAAAAGACCCGCTCTCGCATTGGCCGTGTAGATCACGCCGCCGCCCAAAAAATACGCGGAGGCGCCGGGCACAGACAGCAGCGCGGCGGAGATCAATCCGCCTGCCGATGATTCAGCGATGGCCACACTCTCTTTGCGGGCGATCAGCCGTTCGGCAACTTTGGCGGCAACTGGCAAAAGCGTTTGCATATCGATTCTCCCTAGCGACTTTCGCGCAAGTTTAACCGATTTACGTGGATGACCACCATCGCCAGCAACACGAACGCAACGGCTTGATGGGTGAGGGCCAGCCGGATCGGGATTCGTCCAGCTGCAAAAAGCAGCGTGGCTATGCCCAAACCCGCCTGGACAACGACGATCGAAGCAATGGCGAACGCCCTGCGCGAGGCAGCCGTATCCGGCGCAACGCGCATCGCCGTCCAGGCGTGCCAGGCGGTAAAGATCACGATGAGATAGGCGAACATCCGGTGCTGAAGCTGAATGGTCGTGACATTTTCAAGGAAATTGAGCCACCACGGGGTTAGACGAAACAAATTCTCCATTGCAGGAACGAAATGCCCGTCCATCAGCGGCCAAGTATTATACGATAGTCCGGCACGAGACCCCGCCACCAATGCTCCCAGTACAATTTGCAGCAAGACGAGCCAGAGCAGAACATGCCCCTGCCGCTGCAGAGCCGGAATGCTGTTAAAGGATTTTGGCGGTTTGAGCCCAGTCGCAATCCAGATGATCGCCACAAATGTCAGCGATGCGAGAAACAGATGCACGGCCAGGCGTTCCGGGGCGACTTCCACCCGTCCGACGAGTCCGGAGGCAACCATCCACCAGCCAACTGCGCCCTGCAATGCGCCGAGCCCAAGAACGCAAATCAATTGAATGAGCAATCTGCCGCGCAAAACGCCTCGCACAGCAAACCAGAGCAGCGGCAGCGCAAAAACGATCCCAATCAGCCGTCCTAGCAATCGATGCGACCATTCCCAATAAAAAATGGTTTTGAACTGCGCCAGCGTCATATCGGGAAACATCTGGCTATATTGAGGGATGAGCTTGTATTTTTCGAACTCAACAAGCCAGGCAGCGCCACTCAAGGGCGGCAGAATGCCGGCGACCGGTTTCCACTCGGTAATCGACAGGCCCGATTCGGTCAGACGGGTCGCCCCGCCTACGAACACCATCAGGAAGATCAACGCAGCCGTCAGCCAGAGCCAGGCGCGGACAGCGCCCATATGATCAGCGGATGCAGGAGTGGATTGCGTTGTTTGGGTGGCGCTCACTTTGCCTCACGTCCCGGGCATTGCGTCCGCCCGCCTGAGGGGACATAAAGCGGCAAGTCCGTCCCGTCCACTTTTCAAGCACAGGATCTCCAATGCGCCGCCGGTACCGCAAATTCATCGGCGCTGCGCTCATGCTGAGCTTTGTGGTGTGCTACGCCCTCGCAGCCATGGCGCTGGCTCAATCCAGGCCATTGCTGGAAGCCTCCAAACTTTTTCAAGGCATTGGCTATGCTATTCTCGGAATTGCCTGGATACTGCCGTTGATGCCGCTGATCAAATGGATGGAAGGCGGCGGGGAATAGCCCTATCCGACATTCACGCGCCTGCCCTTGTTCCACACAGCAAATGGCGCGCCTGTCAGCAGGACTTCCAGATAGCGCCGATCCTGCCAGTTGCCGTTGACCGAAAGCCGGGGCAACGCCGTCAAATGCTGCGCGTGATCCGGAAACAGCATGCCAGGACGGGTCGTTACGGCGCTGGCAAAGCCAAGATCTGCTGCAAGTTTGAATTCGCGAACGCCAGCCGATGCGGGGTCGCCGACGGGCCATGCAAGATGCGTGGCAGGCTTGCCGAGCTTGGACTCTATGATCCGCCGGCTTTCAAATAACTCGTGCCGGGCAAAATCTATCCGACGGTGCGCGAGCATGGAATGGGTGAGCGTATGCACCCCAATGGTGCAGAGCGGGTCCGCCGCCATCTGCAAAATTTCATCCCAATTCATGCAAAGTGATTGCGTGAGCGCGCGCTGGTCGATATCGGCTTTCTGCGCCAGATATTCTATGGCGATCAGCATTTCTTCTTCCGGCTGAACGCGAAGCAACCAATATAGACGATTGAAAGATTCAGCTTTTTCCTCAAGCGTCCGGCAATCGAAGACGTGATTTTTCCCGCCAATGGCGAGCTCAATATGGGGCAGATATCGAACCGCCAGTTCAAGTTCGAGCCACCATAGCCGCGCAACGCCCTCGGCAAATCCAGTCGTTATATAGAGCGTGAACGGTACATTCTTGGCCCCCAACACAGGCCACGCGTACTGAAGATTGTCGCGATAGCCATCGTCAAAGGTCATGACCGCAAAAGGAGCGGCGTGCGATGGATTGGCGAGCCGGGCGAGCCCCTCATCGAGACTTACAATTTCAAAACCCTCAGACCTGAGCGTGTCTATAACCTCGCTCAAATATTCTGGTGTGATTTCCAGCAAACGATTGGGCGCAAACGCATTGCCGTTCCAGGGTCGAACATGGTGAAACATCAATATTGCCCCAAGCCCGCGCGTCATGCGCGCCGCCAGCCTGTGAGCGCCGGTGGCTCGAAACAGCGAAAATCCGGCTCCAATCATTTGCTGCTTGAAGGCCGCAGCACGCGCGCTCGACATGAAATTCACCAAATCCCGGCTAAGTCTGTGTTGACCATTGGCCGCTATACTCCCGGTACGATAAGGCAAAACTGCAAACAAATCGTCGCAAGGCAAATTATGTCAGATCCCGCGTGCAACCCGCCCGAAAAATGGCGCACCAACGTATTCACAGATGTTGCACCAGCTTTGCATGCGTGGGCGGCGCTCGAAGAGGTGGCGCCTGTTCCCATTTACCAGACACGCCGTTTTGCGATTCCCTGGCACGATACGATGGGGCGGTCAGCGGCCATTACACCTATGATCGTCCTTGTCAGCGATGAAGTTGATGAGCCTGCTGCCCTGTTTCCCTTCGGGGTACGCCAGAGCAAAGGAATCCGCCGTGTTGAATTCCTCGGCGGCAAGGACTCCAACGCCAACATGGGCCTTGTTCGCCCCGGAGTTTCCTTCGCAAACGAAGAAATAAAAGCCTTGTTATTGCGCGCCGCCCGGCAGTCCGGCCTTTCGCCCGACGCTTTCGCGCTCTCAAATCAACCTGAAAAATGGGAGGATTTGCGCAATCCCCTGCTTGGCCTGCCGTCCCAGCCCAGCGCAAGCTTCTGCCACAGCGCGCACCTGATGCCCGACAGCGAAGCCTTCCACAAACAGCAATTGTCCGCTGACACACGCAAGAAAATGCGATCCAAGCGGCGCAAGCTGGAAGAACTGGGGCCTGTTTCACTCCTCACAGCACGTACGGCTGAAGAAGCCCAATCGCTTCTCGATGCTTTCTTCGCGCAGAAACTGCAGCGATTTGACGACAAAAATATCAAAAGCGGTTTCGACAGTCCGCAAGCCCGAAGCTTCTTCGAACGTTGCTGCATATCCCGTATCGGGCGTGCCGATGCATCAGTGGAATTGCACGGCCTTCTGGTTGGCAGCCGCATTGTTGCAACCTATGGCGGCGGCGTCCATCGTGGTCGCTTCCATGGCATGATCAATTCTTTCGATCAGGATCCTTCGATAGCTCGATTTAGTCCTGGCGACCTGTTGCTCAGTCTGCTGATTGAAGCCAAATGCCGGCAAGGTCTCGCGATGTTCGATCTGGGCACTGGCGAAGGCCGCTATAAATCGAATTGGTGCGACCAGGTTGAGACATTGTTCGATACCTTGATCCCCATATCAGCAAAAGGTCAGGCATTTATTTTCGCCGATTCCGGCCGCCGGTATATCAAACGCGCAATCAAGCAAACGCCTTGGGCATGGGCCATCGCGCAACAGGTCCGCAAGCGCACAAAAATACCGGTCTGATACCATCTCCCTTGATGCGTGACTCGTTCTGGCTATCCAAATCAGTCGGTGTCTGATTCATTCGTGGCGAACGAGGAGGTTCGTCATGTCTTTGCCTATTCCCCTGCGCGCGGATTTCGACGCGAAAACGCTTCGGAGTT